>JAVBRW010000299.1:0-5667 GCA_031547475.1 Planctomycetota bacterium | reverse complement strand
GGCGACGATGTGCCCGCCCGCGGGCGGGTTGTCGAAGATGTAGTTGCAGAGGTTCATGATGACGGTGTCGGGGACGCCGGCGTAGAAGTCGGCGCCGAAGCGTTCGAGTTCGCGGCAGAATGCGGCTGGTTCGTACATGCTTTTCCTCCCGGAATAACGGCCATTGGATACAATCATATGGTTATAGTGAAACGGGGGGAAGGAGGGAAGGAAGAAAAGCAACTGGAGTTATGCAAAATGGCGATTGTACCGCCGTTACTTTGAAATTCGTTTACTTGACCATGACAAACGCGCCGATTTCTGGTAGGGGCGGCCCTTGTGGCCGCCCGCGTTTCACTCACGAAAACCTTGTTCCGCAACCAATTCGCCAATGCAAGGCGGGCGGCCACAAGGGCCGCCCCTACCAGAAATCGATACGTTTGTCATGGACAAGAAATCGAATTTCGCGGCAACGTCGGTATATACTGAAGCGCGCTGAAAACTCGGTTTTTCAATCTCATAACCTCACAGGCTTGGGATTGACGTTTCCCGAAAACCAAAATGAGTCTGATATAAGGGAACCTCTAAAAGTCCACTCAACCCCACCCAAATATTTTTTTGAAAAATATCTTGATCGCCCGCGCGTGAACAGGGCTATAACCCGAAATTGTAGTAGCTCTGCGCAGAGCGTGGTTGCGGTGCCTGAACGGAAGTCCCGGTTTTCCGGGGTCCGGAGGGTTGAAAATGGGCGCGCGCGTGCGGTTTTACGCGGTCGGGGGGTAGGGCGGGTAGTAAGGCCTCCCAAGGCACCCCGGGGATGACTCTGACCGGGCATCCCCAAATCAGGGAACCCCAAAAAGGTTCCCGCCCCCTCCGGGCCTCGGAAAGGATCCGCCGGGACTCCCGTTCCTTTTTCTTCGGAAAGGAGCGGCGATGTCCAATGGATGTTTCATTAATGCGTTCATGTCCCGGCTGGAGGTTTGTCCCTCCCGGAATACCGGCGTGGCGACATTTTTCCTTGTTGCCCGGTATTGAATCCCATCTTGCGAAACTTCGGTAATAAAGTCGCGTCACGCCCCCGCCCTGTCGAACTCGTCCAGGGCATCCAGCGCGGCCAGGAAGTTCGCCAGCGGCGTCCTGGCCTGAACGTTGTGGATCGGGGTGAACACAAAACCGCCGCCCGGCATGAAAATGCGCAGACGTTCCAGCACTTCCGCCTTCACCTGCGCGGGCGTGCCGAACGGCAGGGTGCGCTGGGTGTCGACCCCGCCGCCCCAGAAGGTGATGCGATCGCCGTATTTTTTCTTCAGCCCATCCGGCGCCATGCCGGCGGCCGAGCACTGCACCGGGTTGATGGCGTCGAAGCCGGCCGCGATCATCTTGTCGAGGAACGGCTCGATGGCGCCGCAGCAATGCTTGAACGTTTTCCACGACGTGTTGGCGTGCAGCCAGCCGTTCAGCCTGGCGTACAGGGGATGGAAAATGTCCTCGTAGGTCGCGCAGGAGACGAGCGGGCCGCTCTGGCTTCCGAAATCGGTTCCGCACACGTAGACGACGTCGCACAAGCCGTCGCCGCCGGCCTTGTGAATGCGCTTCATGTTTTCCAGCCCGATTTCAACCTGCAATTCCAGCACTTTTTTCACATATTCGGGCCGCAGGGCCAGGGAGGCGTACCATTCCTCGATATCGCGGATCCCTTTCGGATGTTTCAGGCCCGGGCCGGGGACGCGGGCGACGTCGCCGAGGCCGGTGCCGGGCAATTGCAGCAACACAGCCCGGCCGGTGGCGCGGGCGATGCGGCCGTTTTCCACCAGCCTGGCGAGCTGATCGTCGGTCAGCGGCTTGAATTCCTCGGTATTGTCGCGGGGATCGAGATCCTCTTCCTCGAAATCCTCCTGCCGGATAATGGCGTCGATGAAAAAGCTGGAGGCGGGCATTTTGCCGCTCGGGGGAACGGCCAAATCGCCCTGCGGATAAGCGTAGACGTCGCCTTTTTCGTCGGTCCGGAACCCGAA
Source organism: Planctomycetota bacterium (assembly GCA_031547475.1). Taxonomy (GTDB): domain Bacteria; phylum Planctomycetota; class SZUA-567; order SZUA-567; family SZUA-567; genus JAJBSZ01. Next base: position 3,673 of record JAVBRW010000299.1, on the reverse strand, counting down.
GCGGGCGGGGATGAGCACCTCCTGCCCCCACGGCGTCCGCCATTCCTTCCACTCGCGGGTGTCGGCGCCGTAGGAGCTGGCGAGCGGCATGACCATGGCGGTGTCCGCCCCGAGGGCGGCGGCCAGATCGTCTTCGACAAAGCCGAGGAAAGAGGACGGCTCCGGCACTTTCACCAGCCGCTTTTCCAGGCCGAAATGGTCCCGGAGTTCGGCGACGATGCTGCAATGCAGGCCCGACACGCCGGTGCCGCCGAAATCGCGCGGCACTTTCGCCGGCTGCCGGTGGTTCAAGGCGTCGAGCACGACTGTACGCTTGTCCATATCGATTCTCCCGTGCGGGAAGGCCCAGAGCCCCCGCCGCTATTTTTTACGCAGCAAAACCTCTATCGCCTTGTAGGCGCCTTCGAGATGGTTGGACACCGCCTTCGCGATTTGCTTGGGCGAATTGCCTTCGATCGCCATGATGATTTCGAGGTGGTCGTTATGCCGCACTTCGAGGGGCAGAGCCACCAGGTTCACCCGCTCCATGCACGATTTCCAGGCGTCGTTCAGACGGCTGTAGAAATTGGTGAGAATGGCGTTGGGCTGGAAGGAAAAGATCAGCAGCTCGAAATCCATGCTCGCCTTCAACGAGTCCGGATCGGCGGCGAGCTCGTTCTTGAGCGCCCGATAGTTGGTGGCTTCGGTCCGGTAAAGCGTGTGGAGCTGCTCCGGGGTGATGATCTTCGCCACTTCCTGGAACGCGTGGGTCTCGAGCAGCATGCGCATTTCCACAATGTTCTTGATGGCGAAAAGGGTGTCGCTCTCGCTCGCGTCCCGGGCGGCGAAGCGGCCCAGAGCCGCCTCGTCCACGATGTTGACGAAAGCGCCTTTTCCGCGCCGGATCTGCACGACATAGTTGGAGGCGAGGAATTGCAAAGCCTCGCGGATGCAGGTGCGGCTGATTTTGAGCTGTTTCGCCAGTTCGCGCTCGGGCGGCAGCTGGTCGCCCTGCCGCATATCGTTGCCTATTATCAGGTTGACTATCTCGCGGATAGCCATTTCGAAAATCAGGACATTGTTGCCCACGTCATCGCCTCCCGTCCGGGCGCGGTCAGACCTTACAAATATTATTGTATCACCCCCCATGCGCAAAAGCAGTCGTTCAATCATAAAAAAAGGCATGTTTCAGGGCAAAATAAAAATAACGAAAAAATCGCGTTGACTAAGCAGCGGTCTTAGCGTACTGTACATCATATCCATCGTGGTCTGACCGCAAAATTCAAAATCCCGTCGGCTTCCCCGATGCGGAAACCATTTGCTCCTTTTTGCCCGTGGAGAAAATCTTGAAAATCACCGACGTGAAAACCATTGGCGTCAACCGTTTCCTGTTTGTGCAGATCCACACCGACTCGGGTCTGATCGGCATCGGCGAGTCGGGCGCCTGGGCGTTCCTCGACGCGTCCAGGGAGGCGGTGAACTCGTTCAGACAGCACCTGATCGGGCAGGATCCCCTGCGCATCGAGCACCATTGGCAATACATGTACCGCGCCTACCATTTCCGCGGCGCCGCCATCATGGGTGCCCTGAGCGCCATCGACATCGCCCTGTGGGACAGAGCAGGCAAGCATTTCGGCGCGCCCGTGCACCAGCTCCTCGGCGGCAAGTGCCGGAACAAGGCGCGCGTCTACTACCATGTCGGCGGTCAGACCACAGAAGAACTGGTCGCCAACTGTATCGACGCCAAGAAGAAGGGATTCACCGCCGTCGGGCATTTGACCCCCTTCCTGGACGAACCGCGCAAAAAGCCGTATTTCGAAACCCACGCCCAGAAGATCGAGCGCGCCATCGACCGCGTCCGGCGGTACCGCGAAGCGGTCGGCGACGAGGTGGATCTGTGCATCGAAATCCACCGCCAGTTGAAGCCGGCCGAAGCCGTCGTCCTCGCCCGGGGCATAGAGAAATACCACCCGCTGTTCTACGAGGATCCGACCACGCCCGACAACTTCGACGCCATGGCCGCCATCGCCTCGAAAATCCACATCCCCATCGCGACCGGCGAGCGTTTCCACACCCCTCAGGAGTTCGAGCTGCTTCTGCGGCGGAACGCCGTCGCCTACGTCCGCCCCGACGTCTGCATGTGCGGCGGCATCACCGGCGCCAAGAAAATCGCCGCCCTGGCCGAGGCCAACGAGGTCATGGTCGTGCCCCACAATCCGCTGAGCCCGGTCAGCACCGCCGCCTGCATCCAGGTCGCCGCCTGCATTCCCAATTTCGCCCTGCAGGAATATCCCGGCGACGATCGCGGCGCCGCCACCGAGCGCTTCGTCGACGGCAAGGTCGGGGACGAGCACAACGCCAGGTTCCGCCAGGGCGACGTGGTGAAGGAAACGATGAAGTGCGAGAACGGCTTCATCCTCATCCCCGACACGCCCGGCATCGGCGTCGAACTGACGCCCGGCATCGAGGACAGGCATCCCTACGATCGCCGCCCCATCGAGTCGCGGCTGCATGTGGACGGTTCGGTAATCGATCAGTAGCGGCAATACCGGGCATCGGACATTTCGTCACACCACCTTTTTGGAAAAGAGAGGGAAACCATGAAGACAGTGCGGAATTTCGCGTGCGTGGCGTTGGCGTTCGCGTTGGCAATCGGGGTCGCCGGCGCGGCCGACACGACCTATTCGTTGAAAATGCACCACCCTGGGCCGACCAATCACCCCTACCACAAGGGCGCGACGGAATTCAAGGAGCGCGCGGCCAAATATTCGAACGGCACCATCCAGATCGACATTTTCCCCAACAACGAGCTGGCCGCCGGCCGCCAGGCGGTCGAGGCGGTCCAGTTCGGCACCATCGACATCGCCCTGGAATCGTCCATGGCCGTCACCAATTTCGAAAAAATGTTCGGCGTCCTGGACATGCCCTTTCTCTTCGCCAACCGGGACGTCGTCTACAAGGTTCTGGACGGCGACATCGGCGCCGAACTGGCCAAAAAGCTGGAAAATTCCGGCCTGACGCTCCTTGACTACTGGGACAACGGCTTCCGCAACATCAGCAATTCGAAAGGCCCGATCAACAGCCCGGCCGATCTCAAGGGCCTGAAGATCCGCGTCCCCGAGAGCAAGGTCTACATTTCCACCTTCGAAACGCTGGGCGCCATCCCCACCCCAATGGCGTTCAACGAGCTGTTCGCCGCCTTGCAGTTGAAAACGGTCGACGGCCAGGAAAACCCCAACGGCCACATGATCGCCTACAAGCTCTACGAGGTGCAGCCCCATTTCGCCATCACCAACCACATCTACACGGCCGAGCCGCTGCTCATCAGGAAGGATCTGTTCGACGAATTCTCGCCCGCGCAGAAGGAGGCGATCATGAAGGCGGCGCGCGAAGCCGGCCAAATCCAGCGCAAGCTCTCCGCCGACGTCGAAGCGGACTACCTCCGGCAGATCAAGGAAAAGGGCATCAAGGTGACGACGCCGGAACTGGAACCGTTCCGCAATGCGGTCAAGCCGGTGTACGACAACTATGCCAAGGATTTCGGCGATATGATCACGCGCATTCTGGCGGTGAAGTGAAGCGCGGCGGATTCGAGGGAAGGAGGTGGTTGGCTTGACCAAATTAATCGACACATTCTTCGCCGGTCTGGACAAGGCGCTGGTCTGGGTCCTGTCCATCCTGTTCGGCGCGATGA
>JAVBRW010000319.1:0-3777 GCA_031547475.1 Planctomycetota bacterium | reverse complement strand
CCCCCTAAACGTCATTCCGGCGGTAAAAACAGCCGCTGCACCCCCAACGGGAAGTTGAGCCGGAATCCAGCGGGATTGACACGGACGGCAGGATAAACCTGCACTGCCGCGCAGGAAAACCCCATTTTGCAAAACTCCAGTCAATTATTCATTATGCATTGCCATACGCATTGCTATCCGAACAGCGCCATGACCGCCGTCTGGTTGACATTGGCGATGTACGCTTCGCCGAAGGTGGCGAAGCCGATGGTTTTGACATCGCTGAAAAGGGTCGCGTACTGGCCTATCGCCTGCTGGGCCTGCAGGGACAGATCGCGGTGCGCGCAGTCGAAATCGACAATCGCCTCGATATGGCCCAACTCCGCCCGCTTGGCTTCCAGCGCCTTGGCCGTCTTCGACACGATGTCGCCCGTTCTCATGAGGAACAGCCGCTGCCCCTCGCGAATCGTGCAGAAAAACTGCAGCCCGCCGCTATCGAGGATTTTCCGCCCGGCGCGGATGAACGGATCGCCCTCGGCCATGAGACCGAGCGAATAATCGAGGAAATGTTCTTCCTTGAGTTCGGAAAGCGGTATGCCTATCCCTTCGGCGAACACTTCCGCCGCCGGCCGGCCGTTGAATTCGTGGACGATTTTGTGCTCCATGTCCACCTTGGTGGCGACGCAGGAAATGCCGGTCGATTCGGCGCTCTGGGTTTTCAGCAGCGCGAACCTGCCCTTCGGCTTCACCACCGCCAGAATGGTCGCGTCCGAATAGCATTTGCCGTCGCAGTAGACATGGATCTTGCGCATGGAAAAATCATCGCTGGCATAGCCGCCGACGAAAACTATATCCGACAGATTGCCGACCCGCTCCAGCACCTGCTCGATGTTGGGCGCGCGGCCGTCAAAGAGGGTGATGCCGAAATGGCGGCTGAAATCGACATCCAAAAGCCCGCAGCCCAGCTTGGATTCGAGGGTCGCCACCGCCTTTTCCACCGCCAGCGAATCGGTCGACATGTTTTCCACCACGGCGGTGGCGAAAACCTCCAGCGCATCGACGCTGAACGCCATGGCGGCGATGGTGTCGTGGCGGATGCCGGTTTCGGTCAGCTCGGCATTGCTGGAACAGCCGATGGCGACGACGCCGGGAAAAGCTTCCCGCAATAGCCTGGCCACCTGCCCGCTGTCGTAACTATGGGATGCGAAGAAAATCATGGCGGCGGCGGGGAAGTCGCCGAACTGGCGCCGCAACTCGGCCACCGCCTGGGCGGTATCCGGGCCGCTGGCGCTATGGGTGAGAAATTTCATGGCTGCCTCCCCGTTTCCTCGCCGGCCGCCCTCAATCGATCCAGGCGGCGATTCCGAAAATACAATGCGATATCGATGCCGACCGCCGTCAGGTTGAGAAGGTAAAAGAACACGACATAGTTGACCTTCCCTCCGGCGAACTTGGAAGCCAAGCCACACAGGTAGCCAAACTCGACAATCAACAAAAACGTCAGGCTTTTGCCCTTGGCCGAGCGCGAATTCACGCTCTTCAGGATGGACGCCGGCCAAGCGGCGCCAAAAGCCAACAGCATGGCCACTTCAAGCAGTTCCGATGACATTTATCCGTCCGTCCCAATCATAAACAACATCCCGGCGGGCCGGGCCGCCGAGATTGTTGCGCAAAAGCCGATTGACAGCCATCGATTATCAATGAACAATAACCCTTGTCAATCGCATATTTCCGCAGCGCATCGTCGAAAGGAGACGGAATGAGGATACTGATTGTCGGAGCGGGCGCCCTGGGCGGCTATTTCGGCGGCCGGCTTTTGGCGGCCGGCAAGGACGTGACATTCCTGGTCAGGCCGCGGAGGGCGAAACAGCTTGCCGCAACCGGCGGCCTGATCATCAAAAGCCCGAAAGGCAACCTCGCCCTTCCGAACCCGCCCCTGATCACGGCGGACAAGCTGAAACATCCCTACGATCTGATCATTCTGGCCTGCAAGGCGGGAGCGCTCCAGGGCTGCATAAGCGATTTCGCGCCGGCGGTCGGCAAGGATACAACGATTATTCCGGTCTTGAATGGAATGCGCCATATCGACATGCTGGCGGACCGGTTCGACCGCGCCCGCGTACTCGGCTGCCGCGCCTTCATTTTCGCCACCCTGGACGCGGACGGCCGCGTCCTCCACCAAGGCGACACCCATACCCTGGACATTGGAGAACTGTCGGGCAAACTCAGCCCCCGGGTGGAAGCGATTGCCGCCGCCATCGGCGACGCCGGCTTCCTGGTCAGGCCCCGGGACGGCATTGTTCTCGACATGTGGGAAAAGTGGGTGACCATCGCCACCGTCGCCGGCGCCACCGGCATGATGCGGGCCGCCATCGGCGACATTGTCCGCGCCGGCGGCCTCGATTTCATCCTGGCCCTGATGCGGGAAACCGCCGAGATCGCCCACCTGAACGGCCACCAGCCGGGCGAAAAGCATATGGAGACCCTGGAAAAAACCGTGTCCGATCCCTCGTCCGTCCAGATGGCCTCGCTCGCCAAGGACATTGACAAAGGCTATCCGACCGAGACCGAGCACATTTTCGGCGATTTGCTGGCGCGCGTCCACGACGCGGGCAAAAACGCGTTCCCCTTCCTCACCATCGTGTACACGACGTTGAAGGCGTACGAGGAACGGCGGAAAAGGGAAAATGACAATGCATAATGAATCATCCCACGATAGTCACGCATTGACTCTCCCGTACGCAATCATATAGTAGATTGCGGGCATTTTCGGAATTTCTTAAAATGCTTGAGCCGTACGGCGCGCGAGGGGAGGAAGAAAACAAGGGACGAACCGCCCGAAAAAATGGAGAAACAACCGTGAAACAAACCCGCCCGCGCGCGCATGCCCTCTCGTTTGGGGCATTTTTTTGCCTTTTGTGCCTGTTCGCGGCCGGCCGGCCGGCATTGCCCGCCGAACAACCGGCGGAAAAACGGCTGGAGATCCTCGCCAGCCTGTTCCCCCAGTACGATTTCGCCCGCCGCCTGGCAGGGGACCGGGCCGACGTCGCCATGCTCCTGCCGCCCGGCATCGAAAGCCATTCATACGAACCGTCGCCGTCGGACATGAAAAAAATCGCCCGCGCCGATCTGTTCCTCTACACGGGCGAGGCGATGGAGCCGTGGGTCGGCCGCCTGTCCCGCGCCGCCGGGAACGACAACCTGATCAACACCGCCGCCGGCATCGAAGCGCTTCCGAACGAGGAAGGCGAGGAGCACGGCCACGAGGAAGAGCATGACGAACACCCGGCGGACGCGCATTACCACGAATTCGATCCGCACGTCTGGCTCGATCCCGTCCACGCCCTGACCATGATCGACACCATCGCCCGGGCGTTGATCGATCGCGATCCGAAGAACGCCGATTTCTACCGCGCCAACGCGGCGGAACTGAAAAGCGAACTGTCCCGTCTCGACGCCGGATTCCGCGAGACGGTCGCCAAGGCGCCGCGCCGCGCCCTCGTCTTCGGCGATCGCTTCGCCTTCGCCTACTTTTTCTCGCGCTACGGACTGGAGGAGGTCGGCCCGTACAAGTTCTGCGCGCCCGGAGCCGAACCCGGCCTCAAGGCGGTCATCGCCGCCGTCGATTATGTCCGCGCCCACGGAACCCGCTTCATCTACCGCGAAGCCAATTCGCGCGGCCGCATGGCCGATGTCATGGCCGAGGAGACGGGCGCCGAGATACTGCCGGTCGACAGCCTCCACAACCCGACCGCCAAGCAGCTCGCCGCCGGCCTCAACTACGTCGACGGCATGCGG
>JAVBRW010000221.1:0-4874 GCA_031547475.1 Planctomycetota bacterium | reverse complement strand
GTATACATAATGCTCGGTGCGCGTTGAACGTCAAGGTGTTTCGGCCGCTCGCCATGCCTCCCTTCGCCCGTTCAGATGGATGATAGCCGTCCACCGGTTCACTCCGCGACATTTTCCTGAATCCGCTTGAACCGGTTTCTCACTTTTCTGGAAATGAACGGCCCGAGAAGCGTGTAGGCGATGGCTGTCATGAAAATCAGCCCGATGGGCCGGGTGAAAAACACCAGGGGATTCCCTTCTCCCACAATGAGGGCGCGGCGGAAATTCTCGTCCAGCAGATTGCCGAGCAGCATGCCGAGAATGATGGCGGCGGACGGGTATCCGGTCTCCTCGAGCACGATGCCCAGCAGACCGAACACGAACATGGCGGACAGATCGAACATGGACAGGTTCATCGAATAGGACCCGATGATGCAGAGAACCGCCACGATGGGCATGAGAATGCCGTTCGGGATGGTGATGATGCGGGCGAGCGGCTTGGCCAGGATGACGCCGGTCAGCCACAGCATGATCGTCCCGAGCAGAAGCAGGGCGGACAATTCGTAGGTGAAGGTGGGGAATTCGACATTCAGCATCGGCCCCGGCCGGATGCCGTGCAGGAGCAATGCACCCAGGAGCACCGCCGCCGGCGGGCTGCCGGGCACGGCCAGGCTCAGGAGAGGGATCAGGGCGCCGCCGATGGCGGCGTTGTTGGCGACCTCCGGCGCGATGACGCCCTCGTACACCCCGGTGCCGAAAAGCTCGGGGCGCTTCGAATACTTTTTGGCGTTGTCGTAGGCGAGCCATGCCGCCACGTTCTCGCCCACGCCGGGCAGGGCGCCGATGCCTATGCCGATCACGGAAGAACGGATGACCAGGCCGAGGTGCCGCCACAGAGCGGAAACGGATCCTATTTTCGGCGCCGCGCCCCCGCCCCCGGTCGGCGCCAGGATGTCTTTGCCGCCGCACAGGGATTTGATGATCTGCGGGAAGGCGAAAAAGCCGATCATGGCCGGAATGATGTTGATGCCGCTCATCAGGCTGGCGCTGCCGAAGGTGAAGCGCGGCACCGCCTGCACCGGATCGACCCCGACCATCGATATGAGCACCCCGATCATGCCGGCGGACCAGCCCTTGATGGTCAAATCCTTCGCCGACACGCTGCCGCAGATGAGAATGCCGAAAGCGGCGAGCAGGCTGTATTCGACCGAGGTGAACTGCAGCGCCAGCGAGGTGACGAGCGGGGTGATGGTGGCGAGGCAGATCATGCCGACAAATGTGCCCAGCACCGACGCCGCGCGCGTTATCTTGATGGCATTGGCTCCCTCGCCCTTCAATGCCAGCTTATGCCCGTCAAGCGCGGTCGCCGCGGCCGAACCGGTGCCGGGCACGTTGATGAGAATGGCGGTTATGGATCCGCCGTAAATCGCCCCCACGTACACGCCCATGAGAACGGTCAGGGCGTCCATTTTGTTCACGGAAAAAGTCAATCCGGTGAGCAGCGCTATCCCCATGGTCGCCGACAGGCCGGGAAGCGCCCCGATAATCACGCCCAGCGAAGAGCTGAGGAACAACAGGACCAGCGTTTTCAGGGTGAGCCAGGCGATTGTCGCCTGCGCGAATTGCATCAAACCTTCCATGCCGGACTCCCGATCAGGGCAAGGGTATTTTTGCCAGGGTCCCAAAAAGGAAAGTCACCAGCCCGGAGGCGGCAACACTGATAATCAACACCTTGATCACGCTTTTCTGGTAAAACACCGACATGAACACGGTGAGGAAAATGAAGGTCGACGCCGGATAGGGAAGGCGGCGGAGCATCCCGAACAGATAGACGCCTATCCACGCCAGGATGAAGATCGCCCGAAGCCCTTTCCTGCCCGTCGCCGCGCGCCAGGCGTTGGCCGGCCGGAAAATTTTCAGCGAACCACCCTCCCGGAACGCCAGCGCCAGGATCCTGACATTGATGCAGGCGAACAGGACGGCGAACAGGAGGGGGAGGAATCCGGCCGAAACATAGAATTTGACATTGCCCGTCAGTATCATGTCGACCGACATCTTGCCGACGGCCAGGGACACGATCAGGAACACGATGCAGATGACAATGTCGACGCTGCGCAGGATTTTTTTGTCCATGCGGGGCCTCCTTTCGCTCACGGGCGCTTGATGCCGAGCGTTTCCGGGTTGACCGGAGCGAGTTTGAGATCGTACAGGAGCCAGCTCATCACCGCCTCCTGCCGGACGACCATGTCGTTGGCCTTGGCGCCGGTGAGGTTGTAGATGACCGACTGCTGCTCCTTGGCGAAGCGGGCGATGTCCGGGTTGGCGATGGCTTTGGCGAACGCTTCGTCAATCTTCTGCTTGGCCGGCGCCGGGCAGTCGGCGGGAATGGCGATGCCGAGCCACTGATTGAGGGGAAAATAGGACTTCACCTCGGGGAACACTTCCGCCGCCGCCTGAATTTTCCCGAATCCCGGCAAATCATACGGCTCGTTTTCCGTCATCAGGACGGGGATGAGTTTCCCGGAGGCGACAAAGTCGGTCACTTCGCCGAGCGAGGCGGAGACGGCGTCGATCTCGCCGCTCAGGCAGGCGATGATGGCCGGCCGGCTGCCCTGGTACGGAACGTGCTCGAACGGAACCTTGCCCAGGTTGGCGGCGATGTAGGCTTTGAGATGCCAAAGCTTTCCCAGGCCCGAGTTGCCGATCTTGAGCTTGCGTCCGCCTTCGCCCGCCGCCTTGACCAGATCGCCGTACGTCTTGTACGGGCCTTCCGCCGACACGCAGAGAACGCCGGGCGATCCGGCCATGACCCAGAACTGCCAGTCCTTGGCCATGCGATCGCTCGACTTGGTGGCCGGGTGCGTGGTTATGGTTTCGGAGCAGCCGAGCCAGGTGTGGCCGTCGTGCTCGGCGTTCCACACATGCGCCACCGCCGTGCCGCCGTTGCCGCCCGTCATGTTGGTGACGGTGATTTTCTGGCCGATATCCTTTTCCATGATGGCGCTTATCATGCGGTTCCACTGATCGGTGCCGCCGCCGGCGGAGCTGAACACGAAATTGCCGATGGTCCGGCTGGGGAATTTGGCGCCGGCGCCGCCCTTGACGAACTTCTCGACCGCCAGGTAGCCTCCGACGATGACCACCAGCGCGACGACCAGAAGCACCAACTGTTTCTTTTGCATGGCTCTCTCCTATTCCGAAATCAAACAAGCGAGAAAAGATAGCGAATCGCCTTGGGCGGATTGCGCTCTGCCAAAAGTTCCTCCATTATCCCGCCGTCTATCCGATCGGCGATTTCCTTCAGTTTCAACGTGGCGTAGGTGACGGTGTTGAACACGTCCAGCGGCGAATGTTCTTTCGAAAGCACGTCGTAGCCGTACCAGTCGTCGTAGCCGATCTTTTTCAGATAATAGAAAAATTCCACCGATTCCCAGAAATTGTAGGCGCCCGGGATCATGTCCCAATCCCAATACTTGTCGTTGTCGTTCAGGTGGACGTAGAACAGCCGGTTTTCCCGGGCCAGCATGGCGGCGGACTGCGCCGGCCGCTCGCCCGCGTAGATGGAATGGCCGAAATCGAGGGTGACGCCGACATTGTCGCGGCCGAGCCGGTCGCAGAACGCCAGCGCTTCGCCGGCGCCGCTGATGAGGCAGCGGGCGCGCGGATCGCTCCACTTGTACTCGATGGCGAACTTCACGTCCTTGGCGCTGTCGGCGACCTCGCCCAGCGTATTTTCGAAATGATCGTAGGCCCGGCCGTAGTCGAGCTCGAAAACATAGTCGTGCCCGTCGTTCAGGGGGCAAGTGGTGATGCGCCGGCAGCCGAGCTTCCGCGCATAGTCGGCCGCGCGCATGAGATCGTCGGCCACTTCCCGGCGTTCCGCCTCGATCGCCGAGGAGAATCCCCCCTTCAGCCATTTGTCGTTGCGGCGCGAACGGAAGTTGACGGCGGAAACGCCGAGCCGGTTTTCCTCCATCATTTTTTTCAGCGCGTCGAAATCGCCGAAATCCTCGGGATAGCACAGCTCCAGTCCCGAAAGGTTTTCGACCTGGGCCGCGATGCGGATTTTGTCCGCGACCGGCCTGTTTTCGTGGTAATTGATAAACCGATTCCTCACCGTCCCGAGAAACCCCGAGATAATTGCCAATTTCAACATACCGCCTCCTCTTTTCGAAATATTTCCCGCAACCGCAGCAAGCTCGCCTCGATCTGGCCGCGCTCCTCCGCAATCGCCGTCTCGGCATCTATCCCTTCGCGACGGCGGACAGTCATTTCCAGGATGAAATTCACTTCGGGGCGGCGCCCGAGCACATCGCGGATCAGGGACGCGTCACCGAGCTGGCCCCGCCCCAGCACTTCGCCGGTCATGACATAGGACGCCTCGGCCTTGCGGATTCGGTAGTCCTTTATATGCACGGAAAGCAAATGGGGCGCGAGCAACGCCAAGGTTTCCCGGGGCTTTTCAATAAATCCGATGGCGTTGGTCGTGTCGAAAACGGCGCCGACCAGCGGGCTGCCGACGCGTTCGATGACCGCCACTATCTCGGGAGTCGTCAGATCGAAATGGTTCTCGATGCCGACCCGCACCCCGGCGCCGCGCACTTCGGGGAGAAGATCGGAAAGCATGGCTGCGCACCGTTCCACCCGCCGTTCCGGGGCCGCCGCCGCACCGCCAATCACCAGCCGGAGGAATGGGGAATCGAACAGTTCGCATAGTTCCAAATGCCTGAGCACATTGTCCCGGTCCAGCCCCTGCATGCCGATTTCCACCCGCAACCCGAGACTTTTGGCGATTTCGGCGCATTGCCGCAGCGACTCGCGCGGTTCATCCGCATAGCGCAGATTTTCGCACAGCTGGATGGTATCGACGCCCAGCGCGTGGGCGGCGACGATGA
>JAVBRW010000127.1:0-7310 GCA_031547475.1 Planctomycetota bacterium | reverse complement strand
CGTAGTGATCGTGCGTGTAATACACTTCGCCGTCGGCGCCGACAACCAGGCGCTGCGGCCCGGGACCGGACACGCCGGGCGTCGGCACGACATATTCGCGATAATACCCTTGGCGGCGCTTGGGCAATTGGTCCCCCCGGTTTTGGAAAATCGATCCGTCGTTTCGGTGGGAATTCTTCTCGCCGGCGGCGATGCGGTCGATCGTCGGCTTGAGATCGACCGTGCCCAGGCGAATGGTTTTTCCGGTGTTTATGTCGATGATGGAAACGCCTTCCACCCGATACGGGCCGATTGCCCGGGGCCCCGCCGCTTTTTCTTCGACTTTCGGACCGGAACGTTCGGGCGCCGGTGCGTTCGCGATGGCGCCTGCCCCCGAGCCGTTGGCGACGGCGGGAACGGGGGCTGGTTCCGGCTTGTCGCCTCCCATGTACTGGGTCAACCAGAACACGCCGAGCATGGCCAGCAACACGAGGGTTCGGGTACTTCTGCTTTTCATCATCCTGTGTGAACTTTACGAAAAAGCCCTGTCTTCGCAAGGAAAACAGGGCTCGAATAGTTGGCGATCGCGACGGGACTCGAACCCGCAACCTCCAGATCGACAGTCTGGTGCTCTAACCAATTGCGCTACGCGATCGTTTCGTTCCGCTTTGGAAAGGCACAGTATACGGACCGGGATTCGTTTGTCAATAGCGGGAAAAGATTTATTTTAAAAGTTTTTCGCGCCGGTCCGCCGGCGAGTCGGGCGCGGCGCCGAAAAGGCGGTTTCCGCCTGTGCCGCAACAGTGTCATTCAATCGGAACGTCCTGCGGATTGTCCCGCCTCTTCGGCGGCGATTCGAGAAAGGTGGTATGCTCGCGGGAAAGCATCCGGACGGTCACGCCAACGCCACGCCTGACCGGCATATTGTCGATATCTGCGAACAGCGATTGCACCGGGACGGAATCGGACTCCACCAGCATCGCCCGCGGCAGGCGCAACTCGGACGACGGCTTGTCGTCCTTGCGCGCAACCGGCCGAGCCCGGCGGGAAGCGGCGGCGGGCCGCGATGCGTTGAACCGGAAGGTGAAACTGGAAATCTTCACCCTGTCGCCGTCCGCCAACGCACAGGGCTGCAGTATCTGCTTCCCGTTAACAAATGTGCCGTTGAACGAATTCAAATCCTTAACGCCGCAGATGCCGTCCCGGGCAATGAAAACGGCGTGGCGGCGGCTGACGCCGGGCGCGGACAAATGTATGTCGCATTCGTGTGCGCGGCCGACAAATACCGGCATGCCTTCGGGAAGGTGGAAAACATATGATGTATTGTCGATCTCTACCAACAATGATGGCATGGATAGGGTTCCAGTTTGTCCAATTGTTCGGATTTAGGGTATTTGACTTCTGAAATATTAAGCCATGTTATAGCGATTTCCCCGCGCCGGGAAAAGGGAAAAATCGTTTATCGAATAAAGCGGGTGGAAAAATAATGAAATAGCGGCGCTCCGCATTATACGGAACGCCGCTATATCGCTATTCCTGTTGCTATTAGTAATTGTTGCTATCAGTAATGAATTATTTATTTGCCGGTCATGGCTTTTTCGTACTTGCGGTACAGCTTGTCCTGATCGTTGATGTACTTAACGGCGTCTTCGGGAGACATGTAGTTGGCGTTGACGAAGTTCTTTTTGCAGTCGGCGATGTAGTCGGGATTCTCGGCGACTTTCTTGGCGGCGGCGCTGAACTTCTGGATTATTTCCTTCGGCGTGCCCTTCGGGAACGCGACGTAGAAGAACTTGTCGAACACCAGGGGATAGCCGTCCTCGGCGAAGGTGTGGACGTCTTCGGCGCCGGCCAGTTTCTGGTCGGACAGGATGCCGAGGCACTTGAATTCCTTGTTCTGGATATAGCCCTTGACCAGACCGTACTGGGTGCCGATGATGTCGATGCGGCCGCCGAGGAGGGCGGTGATCTTCTCGCTGGCGGTGCCGGCGTCGGCGATGTTCAGCTTGATGCCGGCCGCTTCCTCGAGGGCGAGGACGTGCAGGTGGTTGAAGGAGCCGGATTCGGTCGCGAACGACACCTTGCCCGGATTCGCCTTGGCGTATTCGACCAGTTCCTTGATGTTGTTGTAGGGCGCCTTGACATTGGAGGCGAAGCAGTTCGACTTGTCGATGACCGGCAGGCCGGCGACTTCGAACGCTTCCGGAATAGTGAAATCGATGAATTCCATGATATTGGCGATGAGGGCGCCGGAATGGAAGAAGAGGGCGCGGTTGCCGTTCGGGCGGGCCTGGCGGACGTTGTTCATGCCGACCGCGCCGGCGGCGCCGGCCATGTTGACGACGACCATGGACTGGCCGAGCTCCTTTTCCAGGTACTTGAGGAACACGCGGCAGTTGATGTCGGTGTCGCCGCCCGGATTGGCCGGCACCACGAACTCGACCGCCTGTGCGGGCCAGTTGGTTTCGCCCGCCTGCACGATTGTGCCGAACATGCCGATCGCCGCCAGCGCCAACGCGATGATGCTGAGTTTCTTCATGATTTCTCCTTGAAATGAATTGCTGCCCCGCCATGCCCGTCGGCACTGTGCCGACTGGAGCCTGCCCCATGGCCGGGCCGGGGACCATAAAACCATATTATATCGTCGGATCCTCTTCCTCGCCGTTCTCGTTGAACGTTTTGCCGGAAGCGGTGCGGAACAGCTTGACCTGACGGCCGCGCTTGATCTGTTTGTAGACTGTGAGGCAGACCGAGATAACGGCGATACCGAGGAAAAACAGGCAGATGGGCGAGGTGTACATGGGTTCCAGGGCGTTCGAGTATTCCGGGTTGTTCTGGTACAGGCCCAGGCCGCGCCGGAGATTGGTCTCGGCCATGGGGCCGAGGATGAAGCCGAGGATGAACGGCGCTATCGGAATGCGGAAAACGCTGAAGACGAAGCCGAGAACGCCGAAAATGATGACGCTCCACATGTCGAAGGTCCGGCTGTTCAGGCCGTAGGCGCCCACGCCGCACAGGCAGAAAATGACGGGAAGCAGGATGTGTTTCGGAATCGACAACAGCTTGACGAATACCCGCAGGCCGTAGAACTCGAGGAACAGCATGGCGAAGGTGGCGATGACCATGGAGGCGAAAATGCTGTAGACGAAGTGGGGCTGCTCGACGAACAGCCGGGGGCCGGGCGTCATGCCGTGGATCATCAGGCCGCCCAGCAGCATGGCGGTAACGGTGTCGCCGGGAATGCCGAGGGTGAGGAGCGGAATCATGGCGCCGCCGATGGCCGCGTTGTTGGACGTTTCGGAGGCGACCACGCCGTCGATGATTCCGGTGCCGAACTTTTCGGGATATTTAGACTGGTTCTTGGCGACCGAATAGGCGAGGATGTTGGCGGTGCCGCCGCCGATGCCGGGCAGGATGCCGATGCCGATGCCGATAAGGGAGGAGCGGATCATGTTGACCTGCTGGCTCATGAACTCGGCCCACGAGAAGCCGAAGCCCTTGATTGATTTCATGTCGGGTTGGGTTATCTCTTCCTTGTATTCCTGGCCGGCGTTTCGGGCGGCGGCGATGATTTCGCCCACCGCGAAAAGCCCTATCATGACGGTCAGCATGTCGAAGCCGGACATGAGCTGGATGGATCCGAAGGTGAAGCGTTGGGCCGAGTCGATGGGCGCGATGCCGACGGTGGCGAACATGAAGCCGAGAGCGCCGGAGAATATGCCCTTGATGACCGCATTGCCGGAGAGCGTGGCAATCATGGTCAGGGAGAAAAGGGCTATGCAGAAATACTCGTAGTTGCCGAACTCAATGGCGAATCTCGCCAGGACGGGGGCGATGAACATGAGGGCAAGGATGGAAAGGATGGTGCCGACGAAGGAGAAGACGATGCCCACCCCGAGCGCTTTCGGGGCCTGGCCCTTCATGGCCAGCGGGTGGCCGTCGAAACAGGTCGCCACCGAGGACGGCGTGCCGGGAATGCGCAAAAGAATGGCGGAAATGAGCCCGCCGGAGACAGCACCGATATACAGGGACATGAGGATGGTCATGGCGTAGGACTTGTCCATGCCGTAGGTCACGGGCAGGAACAGCGCCACCGCCATGGTGGCGGAAAGCCCCGGAATGGCGCCGAAAACAATGCCGACCGCGACGCCGACGATGACCAGGAGCAGGCCGTACGGCGTGCAGACGGAGGCGAAGCCGTCGGTGATCAGGTTGAGGGTCGATGGTTCCATATTGATTGTTCCTTCTGCTCTGCCCGCGCGATCAAGCCGTTTTAAGAATTTTCATGATAATTTCGTGTTGGCCGCCTCCAGTCGCTTACGGGTGTTTTAGCCAAACCCCCGGCGAAAGCCACCCTTACGCTCCTTCCAGCATCGAACACGAATTATCACGGAATTTCTTAAAACGCTTCAGATCGGCAGGACGCCTTCGAGAATCCCCTGGGGAAGCGACAGGTTCAGACCCTTGCGGAACGCGACATACACCACCGCGGCCACCGCCAGCGAGATGATGAAAAAGAACACGGGGCTCTTGGCGCTCTTCGGCGTCAGGATCATCATCTGGAAGAACATGCACAGGGTGGAGGAGACGACAAATCCCAGCCATTCGAATGACAGCGCGTAGGCGATGATGAGGACAAAGGTGAGGAGGATGGGCCAAACGTCGCGCTTCTCCTCGGCGTTCATGAACACTTCCTTGTTGCCCTCCTCGTGATCGGCAATGAGGACGACGGCCAAAGCCTTCGCCCCCGCCACCATCTGAAGGACGCCCAGCACCAGCACCAGCAGGCCGAGAAGCTCGGGAATCAGCTTGGCGCTCACCGCCACCGTGCTCCGGACCTTGATGATGGAAGCCTGGTACACGTAGAACAGGGAAAACACCACCATGACCAAGCCAAGTACAATTTCTTTGTAGCGGTTGAAGAACGAACTTGTCTTCATGCACTGCTCCTTGAATCAACAACGACAAATCGCCATCCATGATCCACAATTCACAAGCAGCCTGCCCAACTAATCGTGAACTATGAATTGCGAATTGTCATTTGGGGGTGTTGACCGGCCACTCCGGCTTTTCTCCCGACAACACCGAGTGGATGCCCATGGCGGCGTGCAGGCCCATGCGATCCATGGATTCCTGCGTCAACGCGGCGGAATGGGGCGTGACGATGATGTTGTCCAGCTTGAACAGCGGGTTGTCCGCCTTGGCCGGTTCGATCTCGAACACGTCGAGGGCGGCGCCGGCGATGGTCTTGTTCGCCAGGGCGGCGGCGAGATCGGCCTCGTTCACCACTTCGCCCCGGGCGCAGTTGACGAGGAACGCCGTCTTTTTCATGCGGGACAGCAGTTTCGCATTGACCATGCCCTTGGTCTCCGGCGTGGTCGGGATGTGGAGGGTGATGAAATCGGCCTGGGAGAAAATGTCCTCGACCGTGCCGGGCGCCACGCCGTCCGGGAATTTTTCCGGCTTGATGAAAGCGTCGAAGCCCATGACCGTCATGTTGAAGGCGGCCATGGCCATTTTGGCGACCATGGCGCCGATGCGGCCGAGGCCGATGACGCCGAGCGTCTTGCCGTACAGGTCGGTGCCCTTGTGCCTGTTCCGCTGCTCCCAGTCGCCGGCGCGGGTCGCCCGGTCGAAACGGGCGAAATGATGGGCGGCGGCGATAATCATGCCGATGGTGTGCTCGGCGACGGAAATGGCGTTGGAGTTCGGCGCGTAGGTGACCCAGACGCCGCGCTTGGTGCAGTAGGGGACGTCGATGTTGTCGACGCCGATGCCGTGGCGGCCGATGACCTTGAGGTTCGGCGCCGCCTCCAGCACTTCGGCCGGGTAGGGCGCGGTGCGGGCGAGAATGGCGTCGGCCTGGGCGACCAGCTTCCGCATTGCGGGAACGGAAATGTCGCCGTCGCCGATGATGAGTTCGTATCCCTTTTCCTTGAGATACTTTTTCCCTGCGTCGGTGATGTCCTGCGGTATGACGACCTTCATGGGAGTCTCCAGAAGAAATGAGTAGGGGAAGAAGGAATGCGGGGGGATGTTTGAATTAACAATTAAGAATTAACAATGAATAATGAATGAGTTAATTATTTAATTGATAATTAGATCATTCATTATTCATTGTTAATTCTTAATTGTTAATTTGAATCAGCCCCGAAGTTCTTTCAGTCCCTGCTGCGCGTTGTTCATGATCATGGTCACTTCGTTCGACCACAGGTTGAGGGTCATGCCCTTGGCCATCCATTTCTTCAGGCTGGCGGTGGCGCCGACAATGTGGATGCCGGACCACTTGTTGTGGCGCTTGGCGGCGGCGATGACCTTGTCGATGGCTTCCACGACGGTCGGGTGATCGAACTGGCCCATGAGGCCGAGGCTCTGGGACAAGTCGTTCGGGCCGATGAAGGCGGCGTCGACGCCGGGGACGCTCAGGATGGCGTCGATGTTGGCGACCGAGGTGGGCGATTCGACCTGGCAGATAAGGAGCGCGTCGGCGTTGGCCTGTTTCATGTATTCGACCGTGTTGGCCGGCTTGTTGTAGCCGCAGTGGGCGCGGAGCATGGACACGCCGCGGTTGCCGTCCGGATAATAGAGCGCGTGATTGACCAGTTCCTTGGCCTGTTCCGGCGTGTCGCAGTTGGGGAGAAGGAAACCGGCGGCGCCCATTTCCATGTACTTGAGAATCATCTCGCGGCGCGCCTCGGGAATGCGGACCAGGGTGGGAAGGCCGATGACGCGGCCCATGTTCAGCATGCGGCCGACCGGCGCGTAATCGATGCCGCCGTGCTCGCAGTCGATGATGACGAGATCGAAACCGCAAACCTTGAGTATCTGGAGTATGTCCGGGTTTTCGACCATGCAGACCATGGTGCCGACAATGCTTTTGCCGCTCTTGAGATCATCCTTAATTTTGCTCATGCGCGAATCTCCTGAAATGATGCCAATGTATACTGTGGCCACAAATGGAATGACAAAACAGGAGGTTGGACTGAATAGTATATCGCCAACCCCGGACAATGCAACGAGAAAAAGCGTGTTGCGTCTAGCGAAAATCGAATGGCCGGCGCACAATCGCCTACTTAGTTGGCGGCAAAGCGACGCCGTGGTGCGCGGCGATGTTTTGCAAATCGGCCCACAACTGCCCGGGCAGGACGATGCCTGCGGCAAGGCGCTTCTTCTCTTCCTCCACTTCCGGCTCGCCCGGAATGACCAGCGGCGGCCGGCCAGGCTGCACCGGCGTCGCCTTCAGCATGGCGCGCCATTCGTCCATGCGTTGGTCGAATTCCTTCCGCTCCATGAACATGTCGGGATTGACGGCGGCGAAAACGTGGGCGAGG
>JAVBRW010000104.1:0-5785 GCA_031547475.1 Planctomycetota bacterium | reverse complement strand
CCTCGCCCCCGAGAGGGGGAGAGGGTCGGGGAGAGGGGGTGGCTTCCAAACCTCCCCACACGCAATATGTTACGAATCTCCGACCTTATTTCAGCGCCATTCCAACATGTCCCCGAATTCCCCGAAAGCACAATTTTTACTCTGCCCGACTTGACAAAGCCAAAATATAGGGTAAGGTAATTATGGAATGTCTACTTGTATACAATAGGTTTGTCGACAAAGTTATTTTACCTTGCATCCACGGATCCCATCACATGACTACAGGCAAAACACCCGGTCTCATCCACAAGAGTTTAGTGCAAACCATTGTCGAAGCGTTGGAAGCGAAAATCATTAGCGCCGAATTGCAGCCGGGGGAACGGCTGGTGGAGCAGGCGATGTGCGATGCGCTGGGCGTCAGCCGCGCACCGCTCCGCGAAGCGTTTCGCATTCTCGAAAATCAGGGCTTTCTCGAAAACCGGCAGCGGAAGGGCGTGTACGTCTCCCGCCTGTCCAGGAAGGAAGCCGTCGACATCTATATGATCCGCGCCAACCTTGAAAGCCTCGCCACCCATCTGGCGGTGAAGGCGGCCGGGCCGGCGCTGGCCGCCGAGCTGCGGGGCATCCACGAAATCATGAAAGACGCCGTCGCCCGGAACGATCGCGACTGCTATGTCGTCAACAATTTGAAATTCCACGAAATACTGGTTTCGACCTGCGGCAACGATCGCCTCATCGACATGCTGCGGCGCTTCAACAAGCATACCGCCCGCTACCGCTTCCGCATTCTGGCGACGCCCGGAAAATTCCAGGAATCGATCCAGCGGCACGGCGAGCTTATCGACGCCATCGCCAAGGGCGACGCCGAGCAGGCCGAGCGCATCCGCAAGGCGGCGGTTCTCAGCAACATTCCCCTGGTGGAAAAGACATTCGAAAACGGTGAAATAGACGGAGGAATACCCAGTCATGAAGATTGATGCGGAAAAGTGCGTTGGTTGCAAAGCCTGCCTGCCCTGGTGCCCGGTCGCCAGCATCGCGATGGACAGCAAAAAGGCGCGGATCGATCAGGACGAGTGCGTCGAGTGCGGCGTTTGCCTGCGGGCCGAAATCTGCCCGAAACAGGCCATTTTCATGCCGAAGGAGTCGTACGCCTACCCCCGCGCCATCCGGATGCAGTTCAGCGATCCCGGATGCCAGCACCCGAATTTCCAGTCGTGGGGGCGCGGCACCGAGGAGGCGAAGACCAACGACGTCACCGGCAAGTTCGGCTACGGCGAATACGGCGTCCTCTTGGAGTTCGGCCGTCCCGGCACCGGCACCCGCCTGACCGAGATTGAAAAAATCACCATGCTGGTCAAGCGGATGGGCTTCGAGATTCTCGAGGACAACCCGATGTACGGCCTTTTGGCCGACGAATCGACCGGCCGTTTCAAGCCCGAATACGTGAACGAGAAAATCCTGTCCGGCATTCTCGAATTCCGCTTCAACGAAAGCGGGCTCGAGGATTTCCTCGGCAAAATCCTGCCGAAACTGGACGAGCTGGACACGGTGGTTTCGGTCGGCCTCGTCTCCCGCTTCCACGAAAACGACACCATCCCGGTCGTCGAGAAGCTGGAAAAGAAGGGCATCAAGGTGCGCCCGAACGCGAAAATCAACGTCGGCCTCGGGCGGCCGCTGGTTGAGCGGTGATTGACGCTTGTCCCTGGGAGAAATTCACAATTCACAATTCACAATTCACAATTATTTCGCCGCTTCGCGGCGGTGACACAGGCGGTAAAGCGGTTTAATTGTGAATTGTGAATTGTGAATTAAATATCGCTTTTCCATTCATTATCAGGAGCGCCTCACATGAGTCATTCCCTCCACCGTCAGGGTTCGGTCGAAAGTCTCAAGAACGATTTCTGCATCTACGCCCGCGCGGCCAAGGGTGTCAACCGCGGCGCCGGCGTCGGCGACAAGCTGCGGAAAATCCTCGGCATCTTCACTTCGGAAAAGGTGGTCAACTACGGTTCGAGCCACGCCGGCAAGAGTTTTTCCAACGGCCTGCGGCCGGAGGAATACGCCCAAACCCTCGACAACTCCTACGGCATCATCGCCACCTTCGACGATCCGGAAGCGGTCAAGGGCGTGTTGACCAAGGCCAAGGAAGCCAACACCGGCATATCCATGGTGGTCAGCGGCCTGATCGCCGATGTGGTCAAAATCGCCCGCTCCATCGGGCTGAAGCCGCACACCGCCACCCTGTCCCTCGGCATCTACGGCAAGAAGGAAAAACTGCCGGAGCGGGAAGTGCTGGAAATGGTCACCATGTGCGGCCACTCGCTGGTCGCCGCCAACCTCATCCGCGACGTCATCCAGAAGGTGCGCGCCGGCAAATTGTCCCCCGCCGACGCCGCCATCATCGCCTCGCGGCCGTGCACCTGCGGCATTTTCAACACCAACCGCTGCGCCAAGGCGTTCAAGGAAATGCTGGAAAAGGAAGCCAACAAGAAGGACGCGAAATAATGAACGACATCCGTCTCCTCACCCCGGCCAAAATCGGGCCGGTCGAATTGAAGAATAGAATCATCGTCTCCTCGATGTGTCTGTACTTCTCCGGAAAGAACGGCGAGGTGACGGACAAGATGATCGCGTTTTTCGAAAACCGCGCCAAGGCCGGCACCGGCGCCTTCATCATCCCCGCCAACCCGCACGGCGAAAACAAGCGGGCCCGGGGTTCGCTGAACGACGACAGCCGCATCCCGGAGTGGAAACCGCTCCTTGACGCGCTCCACGCGCAGGGCGCCAAAGTGTTTTGCCAAATCCACCCGTCCGGCATCCAGTTCGGCCGGAAAGGGTTCACAGAGTCGCCGTTCGATCTGTCGACCGAGGATATGAAGCAGTTAATCGAATCCTACGCCGTCGGCGCCCTCCGCGCCAAAAAGGCCGGATTCGACGGGGTCGAAATCCATGGCGCCCACGGCCATGAAGTCGCCCTTCTCCTGTCGGAACTGCTGAACACCCGCACCGACCAGTACGGCGGCAGCCTCGAAAACTGCGCCCGCAGCGTGGCCGAGATGATTGCGCGGATGAAGGAATTGTGCGGCAAGGATTTCCCCGTCGTTCTCCGCATCAGCGCGGAAGAGCGCATACCCGGCGGCCGCCAGGTGCCGGAATCGCTCAAGATCTGCAAAATCATGCAGGCCGCCGGCGCCGACGCCATCCACGCCTCGGCCGGCATGCCGGAGAGCGAGGAATGGGAATGCCCGCCGTCCGAGATTGAACAAGGCCACCTCCGCGCCATCGGCAAGACGTTGAAGGCGGGGCTGAATATTCCGGTCATCGTCGTCGGCCGGGTGGTCGACTGGCGCGTCGGCGAGGAAATGGTGAGGAACGGCGAAGCCGATTTCATCGCCATGGGCCGCACCGCGCTGGCCGATTCGCAGTGGGCCGCCGCCATCGGCAACGACGACGTCGTCGTCCGCAAATGCATCGGCTGCAACCAGGGCTGCCGCACCCGCCGCGAACAGACCAAGGGCATGGCCGCCTGTCTTCAGAATCCGATTCTCGGACGCGAGGAAATGATCCGGCTGGCCAAGGATCCGGCGGTGAAAAGCGTCTGCGTCATCGGCGGCGGCGTGTCGGGCCTCGAAGCGGCCAACATCTTCTCCCAGCGCGGCCACAAAGTGACGGTCTATGAGCGCGAAAGCCGGCTCGGCGGGCTGTTCCGCCTGGCCAGTTGGACGCCCGGCAAAAAGCCGTACATGAATGTAATCGAGTATTACGAAAAAGCGCTCCCCAAGCGCGGCGTCAAGTTTGTCCTGAATTCGGAAATCGACGGCGCGCCGGAAGGCAAGTGGGACTTGATCGTCGTCGCCACCGGCGGCGACGCCATCCGCCCGCCCATCCAGGTCGAAAACGCCACCGTGGTGCAGGCGACCGATTTCCTCAAGTCGGGCAGGGCCGAGGCGGACAAATACGTCGTCGTCGGCGACGGGCTGGTCGGCTACGAACTGGCCGATTACATTCTCGAGCGCGGAAAAAAGCCTTTGCTGGTCGGCAACGATCCCCGCGAGCCCATTTCGACCCAGGGCATTGCCCGCTGGCATTTCATGGCGCAGCGGTTCGAAAAGGCCGGTCTCGAAGTCGTCCGCCACAGCACGGTGCAGCGCATCGACGCCGACGGCCTGACCGTCAAGTCGGACGACGGCGCCGTCCGCCGCATCGACGGCAAATACCAATACATTCTCGCCTGCGGCTACAAGCCAGCGAAGGCGGAAGCGATCAAGCGGCTCGAGGCAAAGGGTGTGCCGGTGCTGGTGGTCGGCAACGCCGCTTTGGCCGGCGACGCCATGGACGCCATTCACGACGCGTTCGACAAGAGCGTGGCATACAACTTTTCATAAATAGGTTGATTTCCCTACTTCGTTCGCTCCCCAAGGGGACGTTCACTTCGGTCGGAATGACGGTTTTGAAGGAAGGCAGGCATGGGAACGCTTAGCGAAAACATACTGGCGCGCGGCTGCGGCAAAGCGTCGGTGCGGCCGGGCGAAATTGTCGATGTCCGGGTCGATCGCGCCATGATCCACGACAACAACGCCGGGCTGGTCATCAAGAATTTCAACAACATCGTCGACGCGAAGGTGTGGGAACCGGGCCGCGTCGCCTTCGTCATCGATCACCACAGCCCGTCCACCACCGTCAAGGCGGTCAAACACCACCGCGCCATGCGGCAGTTCGCCAAAGAGCACGGCATCGGCGCCTTCCACGACTGCGGCTCCGGCATCAGCCATATCGTCATGCTGGAGGAGAACCTGGCCAACGCCGGGGAAATCGTCGTCGGCACCGATTCCCACACCACCGGCGAAGGCGCGAAAGGGGCGTTCGCCACCGGCATCGGCGCCACCGAAATGGCGGCCGTCCTGGCGACCGGCAAAATCTGGTTCATGGTGCCGGAGACGATCAAGGTGGTGCTGAACGGCGCCTTGCCCCGGGACGTGGACGCCCGCGATGTCATGAACAACGTGCTCGCCCGCTTCGGCCCCGACGGCGCCAACTACCAGGCGGTCGAGTTCCACGGCCCGGCCGCCGTTGCCATGTCGGAGGAGGAGCGGACCATGTGCTGCGTCCTCGCCATGGAAATGGGCGCCAAGAATGCGCTGTTCGCCGACCAAAGCGAGGCGGGCGCCCAATACGCGCGGGTGGAGGAATTCGACGTTTCGGCCATGGAGCCGACCGTCGCCGTCCCCAACCTGCCGACCAACGCCAAACCGCTCCGCGACATCGTTCCGCAGAAAATCGCCGTCGACCAGGCGTTCATCGGCGCCTGCACCGGCGGCCTGCTTCACGATCTCGAAAACGCCGCCCGGGTGCTGAAGGGCAGGAAAGTCGCGCCGGGCGTGCGCCTCCTGGTCATTCCCGCGTCGCGGAAAATTTACAACGCCGCCCTGTCGCGGGGCTATCTGCAAACGCTCCACGACGCCGGCGCCGTCATCGGCTCGCCCGCCTGCGGCGGTTGCGGCGGGCATGACGCGGGCATTCTGGCCGAGGGCGAGGTGTGCGTGGCCAATTCGCCCCGCAACATGGACGGGCGCATGGGCGCCGGCGGCATCGTCTACCTGGCCGGAGCGGCCACGGTGGCGGCCTCGGCCGTCAAGGGCTACATCACCGGCGACGCGGAGGGCAGATAATGGGCAAGTGCTGGAAAATGGGCGACAATGTCGCCACCGACGAAATCCTGCCTTTCCAATACATGACGCTGACCGATCCGGCCGAACTCGGGAAACACGTGCTGGAAAACGTCAAGCCCGGTTTCGCCGCCGGCCTC
>JAVBRW010000095.1:0-14711 GCA_031547475.1 Planctomycetota bacterium | reverse complement strand
TTGAAAGCCACCCCCTCTCCCCAACCCTCTCCCCCTCACGGGGGCGAGGGGGCATACTGGGCACGCGTTTGCGAGAAGAGCATTGTCTTTCCCGCGCCACTGCGCCTACCACTTCTCCCTCCCCCCGGGAGGGGGGGAGGGCTGGGGAGAGGGGGAGGCTCGAAAACCTCCACATACATAACAAGTTACGAAAAGAAAAGCAAAAAATAGTCGTATACTGTGGCGGGCGGCCACAAGGGCCGCCCCTGCCAAAAGAAAAACCGTCACTCCAACCGGAATGACGGCTCTCGAACGCAAAGCGCCAAAAACCCTTATGCATTGCGCATTATGAATTATGCATCGCGGTCACGCCACCAGCGATACCACCGTCCCGTCCGGAAAACGGAAATCGAGAAACTGCGGCTTCGCCTCGTCGCTGAACGCGTGGTTGATTTCGTGCATAATGGCGCTGGTCACCGCGCCCCAGTCCGCGCCTTCGGTATAGGTCGCCCATTCCAGGCCGTGGACCATGAAACAGTCGTTTTCACCGCGATTCACCAAAAACGTCAACCTTTTCATTATTGCCCTCCCTGCTGTTTTTTATCCCTGCCGTATGCCGTCTTGCAAACATATTATCGGCACTCGAAGCGAAAGACTTAATGAATTATTGCTTCCAGTGAACTTTTGGAGGAAATCAAACGGCGGTATGTTTGATTTTCTCCAAAAGTCCACTTCCAGTATCGCTTTTGAAACAGGGGATTCAACAAAAATCCCCTCTTCCCCCTATCAATTCCCGACGGCATTGTATATACTGGACGCGACGGGGAATGCTTGGGAGAACGCATGAAAGGCCTATTTCTGGTGCTCGAAGGCATGGACGGGGCGGGGAAATCGTCGCAAATCGCCCTGCTCGCCGATTTTTTCCGTAAACAGGGCAGGCAGGTGAAAAGCATCCATTTTCCCCGCCTCAACCAAAAACCGTACGGCGACCTGATCGCCGCCTATCTCCGGGGCGATTTCGGCGACGCCGCCGGCGTCCACCCGAAGCTCGCCGCGCTTCTCTTCGCCCTCGATCGCCAGCAGGGCGCCGCCGAAATACGCGACCACGTCGATTCCGGCAACGTCGTTGTCGCCGATCGTTATTTTTATTCCAATCTCGCCTACCAGCGCGCCCGGCTTGCCGGCCAGGCCGAACGGGACGAACTGGCCGACTGGCTCGCCATGCTCGAGTTCGGTTTTTTGAACATTCCCCGGCCCGATCTCACCCTGTTTCTCGATGTCCCGCTTTCGTTTTCCCTCGCGAAATTGGCTTCCGGCCGCCAAGGGGACGATCGCGACTATCTCAAAGGCAAGGCGGACATCCACGAAGCCAACACGTTCCTCCAGGAGCGCGTCCGCGAAGAATACCTCGCCCTGGCCAGGCAGCGCGTCGGAGAAATCGGCACCGTCGATTGCCGCAGCCCCAACGGCGGCATGGCCGACAAGGCGACCATCCACAGCCGGGTGGTGGATGCGCTCAGATATTACCGGGTGATTTGAATTGAATTCACAATTCACGATTCACAATTCACAATTTTTCGGGAAAACGCACCATTCAACGGTAGGGGCGGCCCTCGTGGCCGCCCTCGGTTCATAGACAAACGACATTGCGCCACAAGGCAAAACATGCGCCCGGTACGCTTGATACTCGCAAAAAAAATAAATAATTTCCGCTATTGCCTGCGAGTGAACGCGGCTAATTTTAGCGATGTGGTTGAGGGAATTTTCTAGAGGTTCCCTTTGCGGTTCCCGTACGGAAGCCCCGGTTGCAAAGGGGTCCGGAGGGTAGCGGTACAGGGCGTGTGCGTGCGGTTTTACGCGGTCGGGGGGACCGGCGGGTAGTGAGGCCTCCCATAGCGAAATGACGCTTTAGACACGCCCGGGGATGTCTTGACCGGGTGTCCCCAAATGGCGTGCGCGTGCGATTTGACGTGGTCGCGGGGAACGGCGGGTGGTGAGGCCTCCCAAGGCACGCTGGAGAATGCTCTGACCAGGCGTCTCCACCACCACCAACCCTCCGGGCCCCGGAGCAGGATCCGCCGGGGCTTCCGTGCCTTTTCTTCGGAAAGGAACGGGGATATCCATTGGACACGATTTTTTTCATGTGTTACCCAAAAAATTGTGAATTGTGAATTGTGAATTGTGAATCGTGAATTGTGAATTGTGAATTGTGAATTGAAATAAGGCGTACAAATTGGCCAAAACCTTCTTCATCGTCCTCCGCCAGCTCGTCGTCCCGGCCGGCGCCTCCGAGCGCCAGCTTCCCGCCCGCGCCGCCGCCCGGCTCGGCATTCCCGAAGAGGACATCGTCTCTTGGCGTCCTGTCCGCCGCTCGCTGGACGCGCGCAAACGCCGGGGCAAAGCGGTCAACGTCTACCATCTCCGCCTCGAACTCCCCAACCGCCACCGCCGCCAGCTCGCCAAAACGCCCGGCCTCGACCTGGTGTTCGAACAGGGCGGCCATCACCTCGCGCTCGATCTGTCCGATCCGGCCCCGCCGCCCGGCCGCCCGCGCCCCCTGGTGGTCGGCGCCGGTCCCGCCGGCCTGTTCGCCGCCCTCCGCCTCGCCCGCTCCGGCTGGAACCCCATCCTTATCGACCGGGGCGATCCGCCCGGCCCGCGCCGTTCCATCGTCGCCGATTTCTGGCGGCGCGGGCGGCTCGATGCGGACTCGAACGTGCTTTACGGCATAGGCGGCGCCGGGCTGTTTTCCGACGGCAAACTGAACACCCGCCACAAGGATCGCGCCGGCCTCGACGCCATTCTCCGCATTCTGGTCGAGGCGGGCGCGCCCGAACGCATCCGCCTCGACGCCGCGCCCCACGTCGGCAGCGATCTCCTGGGCGAAGCGGTCGAACGCCTGTGCCGGGACATTCTCCGCGCCGGCGGCGAAATCCGCCACCGCTGCCGCCTCGACCGTCTCGTCGCCGACGCGGGCAGGCTGGCCGGCGCCGTCCTGGTTCAGGATGGCCGCGAGGAAAGCATCGGGACCAACGCCTGCATCCTCGCCGTCGGCCACAGCGCCCGCGATGTCCAGGACATGCTGTTCCGTCTCGGCGTCCGGCTGGAAGCCAAACCCTTCGCCATCGGCCTCCGGGTGGAAATGCCGCAGGAGCAGGTCGACGCGTCCCAGCGCGGCGGTTCGTTCGCGCCCGGCCCCGGCGAAGCCGCGTCGTTCCGCCTGTCCCGCGCACCCGAGGCCGGCGCCGAAGCCTGCTACACATTCTGCATGTGTCCGGGCGGGCTGGTCGTCGCCTGCGCCTCCGAGCCCGGCCGTCTGTGCGTCAACGGCATGAGCTACCACGCCCGCGCCGGCGAATGGGCCAACGCCGCCTTCCTCACCCCGGTCGGCCAGGACGATTTCGCCCCCCATGCCCGGGCCGCCGGCGTTCCGCCCGAGCTGTCCGGCGTCGCTTTTCAGCGGTATTGGGAGGAAGCCGCCTATCAAGCCGGCCTCGACGGCGGCCCGTACTCGGTGCCCGCTTCCGGCCTGGCCGACTTCGTCCACGGCGGCGCCGGCGCGCTTCCCGAATCCCGCAGCGTGGGCCGCGCCGTCCCCGCCGATCTCCGCGCCCTGTTGCCCGAAAAAATCGGCGACACCCTCGCCGCCGCCATCCCCGCCATGCTGGCGCGCCTCCGCAAAGTCGATCCCGCCCGGGTCGTCCTCTACGGCGTCGAAACCCGCACCAGCAGTCCCGTCCGCATGCCGCGCGACGAAAAATCCGGCCAATCCCCCCAGCTTCCCGGCCTTTTCCCCGCCGGCGAAGGCTCCGGCCACGCCGGCGGCATCATGACCTCCGCCCTCGACGGCTGGCACGCCGCGGAACGCCTGATGCGGAGCGGGGTGGGACGTATGGGGTAGTAGCTGGGGCAGGAAACTTTTTTATAAAAAAGTTTTCCTTCCCCAGACCCCTTCCTTCCAAAAATTTTTTATCCCGCTATCGCACAAAGCATATGTTTCAGTAATGCGGCAGCGCATTACTGAAACATATGCTTTGTGCGATAGCGGGATAAAAAGTCTTTGGAAAGAGGGGGTCCGGGGGAGAAGAACCTTTCTACAGAAAGGTTTTCTCCCCCTGCTGCCGCCCCATACGTTTCATCCCGCTCCGCGCCGGGCGCTACCCCGGCCTGACGGTTTCGCCGTCGATGAAGCAGGCGGCGCCTCGGCCGATTTGTTTGGCTTTGTACATCATTTGGTCGGCGTTGTGGAAGAGGGTGTCGGGGGTATCGCCGTGATTGGGGTAGTCGGCGATTCCGATGCTGGCGCGGCATACGGGGGAGGTGCTGGCGAGTTGCCAGGGCTGGTTGAAACGGCCGAGGAGGTAGGCCGCGACCTGGAGAATGTGTTTGCGTTTGGCGTTTGGGTAGAGAAGGACGAACTCGTCGCCGCCGTAGCGGTAGCAGTTGTTGCGGGTCAGCGGATTCTGCATCAAGTCCTTGCCGATGGCGGCGAGGAGTTCGTCGCCCGCCTGGTGTCCCACGCTGTCGTTGAGTTTTTTGAAATTGTCGAGATCGAAGAACAGCAGGTAGCCGCTTTTGCCTCCCAGGGCGGCGTTGCGGAGCGCTTCTTCGCAGTTGGCCATAAGCTTGCGTCGGTTGGGGAGGTTGGTCAGTGGGTCGTAGTTGGCGAGGCGGACGATGGTTGCCTCGTTGTTTTTGTTTTCGGTGATGTCGACCGAACTGACGACATGGGCGAGGCGGCCGTCTACCCAGTGGAACGCGGCGGACAGGACGCGGAACCACGAGCCGTCGAAGGGGCGGCGGTAGTCCCACGAGTAGACCTTGGTCGGATTGCCGTTTTCGTCGATCAGTTTTTTCTGCGGGCAGTAGTCGCACTGGCCGGTCTTGTCGGTGTAGAGCGCTTGCCAGCATTTCTTGCCCAGCATGTTTTTCAGGCCGCCGTAGGGGGCGGCCATGGATTTGTTGGCATAGAGGATTTCGTGGGTGTTGAAGTCGTTGACATAGACGTCGATGCCGGCGTTGTCGAGAATGCCGACGAGCGAGCGCTCGGCGTATTCGAGGCTGCGCTGGTAGATGCGGAGCTTGACGTTGTTGGCCAGGAGGTTCAGGACCATTTTGGCCGCTTGCACCGCTTTTTCGTCGAGCAGGATGTTGCGGCGGCGATCCATCATGCCGACGAGTCCGATGACGGCCCTGTCCTGATTGAACACCGGGACAAGCATGAACGTGTTCGAGTTGAATATGCGGAACATCGCGTCGGTCGCATGGTTTTCTTCCACGTGCTGGTAGAAGAATGCCTGGCTTTGCAGTTCCTCCAGGATCGTCCGGTTGAAATGCCGAGCTTCCCGGAACGAATCGGGAAGGTTGTGCGATTTGTATAGGGTGAGCCGTTCCTTGAGGTGGAATGTCCGGGTATGGTCCGACTCGTAGACGAACCCGCAGCCAAAGCGGAAGTGGTGGCAAATTTCCGACAGGATGCGTTGTATCAGATCGTCCGGGAGTTCGGGCAGACTGAGCGATTCGATGATTTTAGCGAATAGGTGCTGCAAATCGCCGGGGTTGTAAATATATGTGCGAGTAGGCATCCGCGCTCACTTTGCCACGATGTCGGGGTTGTCGTCGATAAACGCAGCCTTCCATTTGAGGGGACCTCTGGAAACCTTCATGTCCTTGAAGTTCACTCAATCCAAGGATATGCCTTATTGTACATTAATACCGAAGATAATCAAAAAGAAACGTAGAAACGCCCGGTGGTTTTAATCCTACATCATTGGCGCAAAAAGCCTTGCGAAATTATATCCTGCCCTGGTCCACACTCCTTTCTTTTTGAAATAATCGCCGCCCACCGGAGTGGAGTTTTCCTGATCCTTCAGGAAGATTTGTTCGCAGTTGGACGCAAATGCTTTGTCATAGACGAAAGCGTTCACTTCGAAATCGAGGGTGAAGCTGCGGTTGGTGATGTTGGTGGTGCCGATGGTGGCGATTTGGCCGTCCGCCACCATGGTCTTGGCGTGGAGAAAGCCTTTGTACATGTAGATTTTGACGCCGCATTCCAGCGCATCCTTGACGTATCCCATGGTCGCCATATGGACGATTTGATAGTCGCAGAGAACGGGGATCATCAGGCGGACGTCGACGTCGGAGTGGGCGGCGATGCGCAGCGCGTCGAAAAAGCTTGCGTCCGGGGCGAAGTAGGGGGTTTGGATATAGATGTTTTTCTGGGCGGCGTAGATCATGGTCAGCATGCCGGACTTGATCGGGCTTTCGAACGTGTCGGGGCCGCTGCTGATAATCTGGACGCCGGTCGACCCGGTTTGCGGCGGTTCGGGGAAATAGGTGGCGACGTCGATGTCGTGCGGGTTCAGGTCGGACGAATGGCCCCAGTCCATGATGAAGCGTTCCTGGAGGAACCAGACGGACGAGCCTGTGAGGCGGAGGTGGGTGTCGCGCCAGGGCGTGAGGCGCTTGTCCCCGCCCATGTATTCGACGCCGGCGTTCATGCCGCCGACGTAGCCGATGACGCCGTCGACGACGACGATTTTCCGGTGGTTCCGGTAGTTGAGGCGGAGGTGGGAGTTGAGGGTGGAGAAAATGGGCGAGAACGCCGCGACTTCGCCGCCGGCGGCAATCAGCCCGCGGAACGGCGTGTCGAACGCCATCAGGGTGCCGACGCTGTCGTAGATGAGTCGCACCTCCACGCCCTGTTTCGCCTTGTCCGTCAGAATGGAAATGATTTCGCGGCCCAGCTCGTCGTCCCGGAAGATGTAGAAAAGAACATGGATGTGATGCTTTGCCTGGCGCATGTCGTCCAGCATCCTCTTGAACATGGCTTTGCCGTCGGTGAACACTTCGGTGCTGTTGTTGTCGGTGAAAATGCCTTCGCCTTCCTTCTTGAGGTAGGTGAGGAGGCGGGTGGAGTTTTCGTGGGCGTTCATGAAGACGCGCGAGCGGCCGATGTTGAGGTGCTTGACGATGTAGGTGTTGTACAGGTTGTCGCTGACGGCTTTCAATGCGTATTTTTTCCGCTTGTTCACGCGGAAGCCGGTGCCGAGGAAAAGGTAGAGTACGAATCCGACGACGGGGAGGAAGACAAGGACGAGGATCCATGCCAGGCTGGAAGCCGGGTTTTTCCGTTCGAAAAAGACCACCGCTATCACAAATATGGTGCTGAGCGCGATGATGCCGATGATGAGGAAATGGAGGAATGACATGCGATTGTCCTATCCTTTGCCCTGGCTATGGCGTATAATTGCCGCCAAATTTTATGACGGGATAAGGGGTGCCTCATAGAGGCTCCCTCGAACGGAGCATAGCATGAATAACGACGAAACGCCAGCGCAACCGCCTCCGCCGCGATCGGGCGGCTGCCTCAAGCTTACCTGCGGCGTAATTCTGGGCCTTATGGTGCTGGGAGCGATCCTGTTCCTGGTTCTCTGGTACTTCCTGACCCGGTGGGGAAAAGGGGAATCGGCCTGGGAGCACCTGCCGCCTTCCGCCGTCGCGGCGGTGGAATTGTACGATGTGCGCGGCCTTTTGGAGCATGCGCTCCGGGATCCGGCCATTGTCTCGCAGTTGCGGCCGCATATGAAATGGGTGGAGCGGCAACTCGCCGCCTCGCCGGATTTCCAATACACCCCGTCTCCGGACGGCGAAGAGCTTTTGGAATATTACCGCAGCCTTGGCTTTCTCCATACCACGCTCCTTCCCAACATCGGCATAATCGGCATGACCGACGATGATGAAGTCTTCGCTATTGCCAAGATGCCGCCATGGTCCCGGTGGTCGATCGGAAAAGCCGAAAGCGGGCGGAGCATTCCCCTCGACAATGGATTCCAGGTAATTTTTATCGAAAGCTGGGTTGCCTTGTCAACCTCCGAGGCCGTGCTGCAGGAAATTTCCGATAACTGGTCCGCGGGGGCGAAACCGTTGGGACCGGCGTTCGCCGCCGATGCGCCGCATGTGGCGGCGGCGGGTTTCTGGCCGGGAAAGGGAGCGGGCGCCGGCGCTCCCGCCGCGCCTCCGCCCGGAACGCCGATGATGCTGGGCAATCCCTTCGCCGCGCCGCCGGGCGCGGCGGGCGGCGGAGCTGTCGGTGCGGGCGATGCGGCGGAACGGGCGGGGCGCGTATTGCTCAAACCGGGCGGGAAGGGTTGGGAGGTTGTGGGCGGCGCGGGACAATTTGCAGGCCGAAACGAGGTGTTGGCATTTTTCAGTGGATTGGAACGGGACGGCTTTCGGGGTTCGGGGCTGTCCGTGCCCAAGCCGGAAGGGAATGATCTTGCGGCATCGGCGTCGATTGCGCCGGAGTTGTATGAAAGGTATGTCGAATGGCTGCGCGGCCGGGCCGGTTCGCGGGCGGGCGGCCAGGCCGGGAACGGGGCGAATGCGCTGCTTGACGCCTGGCTGGGGAAGGCGAAGGGGGATTTTCTCGTGTTTGCCGGCGAGCCGGCGGTGAACGATCCCGACTTGGCGCCGTTGCCGGTGGTGACGGTTGGCTGGCCCTTGGCGCCCGGCCAGGATCCCCGGGCGGCGGCGGATGGGTTTGGCCGCGCGGTGGAGAATTTGCTGGCGATTAAGGCGCCGGGCGGGGAGCGGCCGCTGGTTTCGGCGGTGAGGGAAAGCGTGAAAATCGAGCCGTTGGCGGTCGCCGGCGGCGAGGGCGGGGTCGTGGATTTGCCGCCGGTCATGTTGAATGCGGCGCGGCCGGCATGGGTTTTCCTGGGCAAGGGCGGAGAAGGGTCGGGTTGGCTGTCGACCGATCCCGCCGGCCTGGCCGGTGTGTCGAAACTGACCGGAGCGTTTGGCGGAACGACGGCGGGTGCGCCGGCCTTGCGGGTATCTGCCGAGTGGGATTTGTCGCTTGGTTTTCGTGCGGCCGCGCTTGAAACGGTTCGCGACCGGGTTGAGATGCTGCCGGACGATGTTTTGGCGAGCAAGGATGTGGTCCTGGACGTATGCGCGATGCTGGAGCGCCTGTTCGCCTCGTATCCCAGGGGCGCGTTCGAAGCGTCCGGCGATCCGGAAACGGAAGGCGTGCGTTTCCGCCTGACGATTCCGGAGGGCGTGCGCACCGATCATTGAGGAAAGAATACGTCGCAAAGTAGAAGTTCTCGGAATAGTGTGGATTTGATCCACGGGGGAAAGGAAATGCCATGACGAATCCGGTTCAAAGCGAAGCATTCAGAAACGCGCCGGCCCGCATAGAAATGATCCATGTTGAAAACTACCGAGCCCTGCGGGATGTTACGTTGAACGGAATAACACCGCTGACCGTTCTGGTCGGACCTAATGGCAGCGGGAAATCCACCATATTCGACGTGTTCAATTTTCTGTCCGAATGCTTTCAACATAATTTGCGATCGGCTTGGGATCGACGCGGAAGGGCGAAAGAACTGAAAACACGCAATCAATCCGGCCCTGTCGTGATTGAAATCAAATATCGCGAAACGCCTTCTTCCCGACTGACTACCTATCATTTGGCCATTGATGAACACAATGGCAATGTGTACGTTCGCGACGAATGGTTGGCGTGGAGGAGGGGGAGGCATGGCCAGCCGTTTCGTTTTCTCGACTACCACAACGGGCAGGGAAAGGTTATCGCGGGAGACGAGCCGGATGAAAGCGCGTCGCGTATCGAACTGCCGTTGCGATCGAGTGAATTCCTTGCGGTCAACACCATCGGCCAGCTTTCCGAGCATCCGCGCGTGGCGGCGTTGCGGGAGTTTATTGAAGGATGGCATGTCTCCTATCTTGCCATAGACGATGCGCGCGGCCAGCCGGAGGCCGGTCCCCAGGAGCAATTGAGCAAGACGGGAGATAATCTTGCCAATGTCATCCAGTACCTGCTGGAGCGGCACCCGGACGTGCTGAGTATGATTTTCGCGAAACTGCGCGAACGCATTCCGCAGATCGATTCCGTTATTTCGAAGCCTTTGGACGACGGGCGCCTTCTTCTGCAGATCAAGGACGCCCCTTTCGAACAGCCCGTTCTGGCGCGGTTCGCCTCCGACGGGACGATAAAAATGCTTGCCTATCTCGTACTTTTGTACAGCCCGAAGCAATCGCCTTTCATCGGCGTGGAAGAGCCCGAGAACTATTTGCACCACCGGTTGCTTCCCATATTGGCGGAAGAATGCCGGGCCGCCAGCGAAAAGGGGCAGTTTCTTGTGACCACCCACTCGCCGTTCTTCCTCAATGCGCTCGGTCCCGAACAGGTTCGCATTCTGGAACGGAATGCGGACGGTTTTACCGTTGCCACCCGTGCCGATCATATTCCGGGCGTGAATGAATTCATCGAGGAGGGCGCCTGTCTGGGCAGTTTGTGGACTGAAGGAAGGCTGATGGTTGGCGATCCCCTCAAAGCTCAGTCGCCCAAGACGCGGAAGGGCGGGAAATGAGCGCGACCCGGTTGGAAATTCTCGTGGAGGAACCTTCGGCCGAAGAGTTCTTGAATATTATCGTCCCCAAGATCGCTCCATCTCTGGAGTTTCAAGTTTATCCTTCGCAAGGGAAGGACGATCTTTTACGTAATCTTCCATCCCGTTTGCGCGCCTACCGCCGGTATCTGCAAGATGGTTGGCGAATTCTTGTTCTTATCGACAGCGACGGGAAGGACTGCATTGCCCTGAAGAAGCGGCTTGAGAAAATTGCTTCGGAATCGGGCATGGCGACCAGATCGAAAAACCCGGAGAAATATCGGTTGCTGAATCGAATTATCGTTCAGGAGCTTGAATCATGGTATTTCGGCGACTGGAATGCCGTGTGCGCGGCATTCCCGCGAGTGGCGAAGGGGCACTGTGCCAAAGCTGCGTTACGGATCCCTGATGCCATCGATAATACGTGGGAAATGTTCGAACAGGCGCTCCAACAATACGGATATCTTTCCGGCAGCCGTTTGCCGAAAATCGCGACAGCAAAAAGCATTGCCCGGCACATGCGGCCGGAATGCAACACATCGGCAAGCTTTATGACGTTTCGGCGGACGTTGCTTGAACTGCTCTAGGGTGTATCTCTTTGCAATGCCGCGTCTTTCGCTTTTTCATCATGCCGTAATCGCCGCTTGCCATGGCGGCGTATTTCCATAAAATGGATCCCTTGGAAAATTTTGCGGCGCGGAATGGTTCCGCCAAGCAACGGGAGGAAACGTTCGGTGAGCAAATCCGCCAGCAAGCATATCGACGATCCCGAAAGCCCCGATTCGGTCGGCTGGGTCACGCCCCAGCGCATCCGTCTGGCCACGCCCGACGCGCCCTTCCGCCTGGAAAGCGGCAGCGAAATCAGGGAAGTGGATGTCGAGTACGAAACCTACGGTGAACTGAATCCTGCCCGCGACAACGTCATTCTGATCGCCCACGCCCTGTCCGGCGACGCCCACGCCGCCGGTTGGGACACTTCGGCGGGCGAAAGCACCCATTCCGGCCGCTTCAAACCGGCCAAGGAAGGCTTTTCGCCTCACCGGGGCTATCGGCACAAAAAGCCGGGCTGGTGGGACACCATGATCGGCCCGGGAAAACCCATCGACACTTCCCGCTTTTTCGTCATTTGCTCGAACGTGTTGGGTTCGTGCTACGGCACCACCGGCCCCGCCAGCCTCAATCCGGACACCGGCAAGCCCTACGGGCTGGATTTTCCCGTTGTCATGGTGGAGGATTGGGTCCGCCTCCAGGCGCTCCTGCTCGACAAGCTGGGCATCGGCAAGCTTTACGCCGTGATCGGCGGATCGCTCGGCGGCCAGCAGGCGCTGGAGTGGGCGCTCGCTTTCCCCGAGCGGGTCGAAAAAGCCATCATCCTCGCCGCCAGTTCCAAACTTTCGGCGCAGGGCGTGGCGTTCAACGCGGTGGCGCGCTATTCCATCATGAACGATCCCTTTTTCAACCAGGGCGCCTACTACGGCAGTTCGCATCCCGAGCACGGCCTGGCCGCCGCCCGCATGCTTGCCCATATCACCTACCTTTCGGAAGAGGGGATGGATTCCAAGTTCGGCCGGCGCCTTCAGGACAAGGAAAAACCCGAATTCGGCTTCAACGTCGAATTCGCGGTGGAAAGTTACCTGAACCACCAGGGCAAGGTTTTTGTTGAACGGTTCGACGCCAACTCCTACCTCTACATCACCCGGGCGATGGATTACTACGATGCGGCGGAGCGATGGGGCGGGGGCGATCTGACCCAGGCGTGCGAACGCATCCGATCCGAAATGCTGGTCGCGAGCTTTTCCTCCGACTGGCTGTATACGTCGGACGGCTGCCAAAAGCTGGTGAACGCCATCTGCCGCACCGGCAGGCCGGTCACCTACGCGGATATTCCGAGCCAGTACGGGCACGACGCCTTTTTGGTGGAGACCGAGCGGGTCGGCAAACTGTTGCGCGGAGCGTTGAAAACCCGCGGCAAGCCGGTTTGCGGAAGAAGATGAGGAGATTGCGCCATGTCGAGGAATGACCAAGCGAAACAAGGCATTTTCTGGGCCGCATTGTTTGCCCTGTCCATAATCCCGAATCTGTCGTTTGGTGCGGATGTGTACCCGGGCCAAAGTTATATCGCCACCGACGCGCCGAGCTATTTCCTGACTATCGCGCCCGCCATGCCGGCGGCCGGGCAGGAGACGGTGGTTTCCCTTTCCTCCGCCTCGGGGCAGGTCCGCGTCGGCGCCGTGCGCTGGACCCTGACCGGCGCGCCGGCCACGAATGCCCGCGCCGTCGGCCCGGGCGGATCGCAATACGCGTTCACCCCTTCCGGGCTGGGCAGCTACATCGTCCAAGCCGAATTCCAGGACGCGCAGGGCATGTACATCACCTCGTCCATGGAAATCGTCATCGGCGGCGGCGCTTCGAGCCGGACCGTGCTTCCGCAAGGCATTCCCGCCCCCGACCAAAACGCTTTCCCGCCGGTGCAGCCGTACCAGCCCGCGATTCCCGCCGGGCCGGGCAATCTGCCGCGCATCGCCGAAATGCGGGTTGCCGTCAATCCGCCCCAGCCCCGCATCGGCCAGCCCACCGCCTTCACGTTCGATTTCGGCAATCCTCTTCCCGCCGGGACCGAGGTGCGATGGAACGTGTCCGGCGGCGGCGCCAACAATATGGGTTATTCGGGTCGGAGCAAGGAAGTGTGCACGTTCACTCCGACCGGCCAGGGGCCGTATGTCGTCGAGGCGACGCTGGTTGACGCCGGAGGATCGATGCTCGGCAAGGTGACGCTCGGATTTATCGCCATGTAGTTGCTCTGTGATGTCGTTTGTCTTGTTTTGAATGAATTTGAGAGGGGAGTGGATGAAACCAGTGCGTATTATGCCGTGCCTTGACATCAAGAACGGCAGGGTGGTGAAGGGTGTGAAGTTCGTCGATTTGAAAGATGCCGCCGACCCGGTCGAAGCGGCCTTGGCCTACGAGAAGGGCGGCGCCGACATGCTGACCTTCCTCGATATCGCGGCGACGGTGGAAAAGCGCATCCCCCTGTACGACACCATCACCAGCGTGACTTCGGCCGTCAAGATTCCGGTCACGGTCGGCGGCGGCCTTAAAACCACCGGCGATGTCGGCAAAGCCTTCGAGGCCGGCGCCGCTTCCGTGTCCATTTCGTCCGCCGCCTTCCGCGATCCGGATTTCATCAAGGAATCGGTGCAATTTTTCGGCGGCGCCAAGGTGACGGTCGCCATCGACATTGTCGTCAACGAATCGCTTCCCTCCCGCCGTGAAGTGGTCATCGACGGCGGCCGCACCCGCACCGGCAAGGATCTGGTTGAGTTCGGCAAGGCCATGCACGATCTCGGCGTCGGTTCCCTCCTTCCCACCAGCGTTGCCGCCGACGGGTCGAAATCGGGGTACGATGTCGAAAGCATCCGCCAGTTGGTCGACGCCACCGGCCTTCCGGTCATCGCTTCCGGCGGCGCCGGCACGCTTGAGCATTTCCTCGCCGCCGCCCGCGACGGCGGCGCTTCCGTCCTGCTTGCCGCCTCGGTCTTCCATTTCGGCACTTTCACCATCGGGCAGGTGAAGGAGTATTTGCGCGGGCACGGGATCCGGGTGCTGCTGTAGGTCCCGCCGATGACGGTGGCGGCGATGGCGCCGACCTGGAAGCCGATGCCGATGGTGGGGTCGCAGCTCGCGAGGCGGGAGGAGAGGACGATGCCGGTCACGGCGGGCAGCACGCCCGACGCGCAGAAGACGAATATCTTCGAGCGTAGCACGCTGATGCCGGACAACCGCGACGCTTCCCAACTGCCGCCCACCGCGTAGACGTTGCGGCCGACGGTGGTGAAGTAGGAAATAAGGAAAATGACGGCGAAGATGATCACCGGGTTGGGCACGGGACCGAGAAATCCCTGCCCAATGACGGTGTAGGATTTCGACACGCCCCAAACCGGCTGGCCGTTCGTCATCATGTAGCATACGCCGCGCAGGATCGGGTTGGTGGACATGGTGACGATGAACGGCGCCAGGCCGGAATAAACGCTGGCCGCGTTGACGATGCCGACGACGACGGAAATGAAAATCATCGCCAGCAGGACAAGCTCTATTCCGAAGCGGTCGAACAGCACCATGAATTTCGATTGCCCTTGCGCGGCGATGTCCTCCGCGTGTTTTTTTGCGCTCATGGTGTCAGATTCCTCCCAGCGCTAGCGCCATGATTTTTTCCTCCGAATACTCTTCCCGGGACAGCGTGCCCGTGACCTCGCCCTCGTGCATGACGACGATGCGGTCGCTGATGCCTATCACTTCGGGCAGTTCGCTGGAGACGAC
>JAVBRW010000184.1:0-8199 GCA_031547475.1 Planctomycetota bacterium | reverse complement strand
CCCGCGAGGGGGAGAGGGTTGGGGTGAGGGGGCGGCTCGCGGGCTGTCACACACGATTTTTCAAGGTTCTATAACATTACAACTGGAGTTTTGCATACATACACATGCAACCCACGGAGCGCACCATGAAGAACAAATTGTTGATAGAAGAACACATCATCGCCGTTCTTCTCCTGATCATGCTGGCCATCATGGGGGCGAACGTCGTCACCCGCAAGCTCCCCCTCCACATCTCCATATCGTTCGCCGAGGAACTGGTCGTCTACCTGTTCGTGTGCGCTTCGATGATCGGCGCGTCGGCCGCCGCCGCCCGCGGCGCCAACATGGGGCTGAGCGCGGTGGTCGACCTTATGCCGAGAAATCTCAAGAACGTGTTCGCCGTCGTATCGATGATCGCGAGCATCCTTCTTTTCGGTTTTCTATTCTATCAGGGCGTCGTCAACATGCAGATGGTGATCGAATACGAACAGAAGACGCCGATTCTCCGCATCCCGCAATGGATTTTCACCAGCTTCTACTGCATCGGCCCCGCCCTCTACATCTACCGCGTCATCCAGAACACCGTCCGTTTCATCCGGCGGCCGGCGGAGGGGAAATAAATGGATATCGGCATCATCCTCCTTATCGTTTTCATGGGCATGGTCCTGTCCGGCATTCCCATCGCCGTGTCCCTCGGCCTTTCCACCCTCGCCACCATGGTCATGCACAAGATCCCGCTGACCATGTACCTGAACGTGCTGAACGCCGGCCTGGCCAAATACACCCTGCTCGCCATCCCCTTCTTCATCATGGCCGGGTTTGTCATGGAGAAGGCGGGCATATCGAAACGCATCATCCATTTCGCCCGCCTCGTCATCGGCCCGATACCGGGCGGCATGGCCCTGGCCTCCATCGCGGTCGCGCTGTTCTGGGGATCGATCTCCGGATCCGGCCCCGCCACCGTCGCCGCCCTCGGCGGCATCCTCATCACCGGCATGATCCAGCAGGGCTACGACAAAGGCTTCGCCGCCGCCCTTATCGCCGCCAGCAGCGCCATCGCCGTCGTCATCCCCCCGAGCATCAACCTGGTGGTCTACGGCGTCATATCCGGCGAAAGCATCGGCACCCTGTTCATAGCCGGCATCGCCCCGGGCATCGTCATGGGCATCTGCTTCATGGTCTACGCCTTCATCTACTCGCTCCGGAAAGGCTACAAGGGCGAGCCCTACGGCCCGGCGAAAGAGATCTGGCATGCATTCAAGGACGCCATCTGGGGCCTCATCTCCCCGTTCATCATCCTTGGCGGCATTTACGGCGGCGTGTTCACCCCCACCGAATCGGCCGTCGCGTCGGTCATTTACAGCCTTATCGTCGGCCTGTTCGTCTACCGCGAATTCAACATCAGGGATCTCTGGCGCATCGTGGCCGAGTCCGGGGTCAGTTCCGCCTCCATCATGATCATCATGGCGAACGCCGCCGTGTTCACCTGGCTCATCACCACCCAGGGCGTGGCGGTCCGCTTCGGCGAAGCGCTGCTCCGCACCTCCGACAGCCCGCTCGTCATCCTGATGATCATCAACCTCATTTTGCTCATCGCCGGCGTGTTCATCGACGGCATCTCGATCTCCTACATCTTCATCCCGCTCCTGCTGCCGGTCGTGCTGAAACTGGGCATGAGCCCGATCTGGTTCGGCGTCACCATGACCATGGCCATCGCCATCGGCTTCACCACGCCGCCGGTCGCGGTCAACCTCTACCCGGCGTGCAGAATCGCCAACATCGATCTCCTGACCATATCGAAGGCGATTGCCGGATTCGTCATCGCCGGCACCGTGGCCCTTGTCCTGGTGACCGTGTTCCCGCAGCTTATCATGTGGTTCCCGAATTTCCTGTACGCGAAATAATCGAAAGGAGCGAAGATGGCGAAGTATAAAATCTATCCGCTGAAATGCGGCGAGTTCCAGAAGCACGAGAAATCGACGCTCCTCTACATGCAGGGATTCGGCGAGAAAATCATCACCCC
Source organism: Planctomycetota bacterium (assembly GCA_031547475.1). Lineage (GTDB taxonomy): Bacteria > Planctomycetota > SZUA-567 > SZUA-567 > SZUA-567 > JAJBSZ01. Next base: position 6,197 of record JAVBRW010000184.1, on the reverse strand, counting down.
CATAATCGCCTACCTCATCATGGGCGAAGGGAAAAGCATACTGGTCGACACCGGCTGTTCGAAACCGGATTGGGCGGCGAAGCATCACCACCCCATTGTCCAGACCGAAGACATGAAGATCCTGAACAATCTCAAAAAGCACGGACTGGCGCCGGCCGATCTCGCCTGCCTCGTCAACACCCATCTGCATTGGGATCACTGCTGGAGCAACGATTTGTTCCCCGGCAAGAAGATCTATCTTCAGAACCGGGAACTCGATTTCGCCATGAACCCGATTCCGATGCAGTATCCCTACTACGAGTCGGAAGCCATCGGGCTCCAGCCGCCGTTCAAAAAGACGCTGAAACAATACAAACTGGTCGACGGCGACGTCAATCTCTTCCCCGGCATCGATCTCATATTTCTCCCGGGCCACACGCCGGGCTTCCAGGGCGTGCTGGTCGATACCGAGCAGGGGAAATACCTCATCGCCAGCGACTGCCTCGGCACCTTCAAGAACTGGGAGGGCGACAGCGTCCACAAACACATCCCCAGCGCCATCCACGTCAACCTGTGGGAATGCTACGACACCTACCGGAAGATAGAAAAGATTTGCGATCACATACTGCCCGGGCACGATGCGCGGGTGTTCGAGAAAGAGGTATACGGATAGAAGGGTTCCTGTTATCATGACTGCAAGCGAAAAACCGCTCCCGTTGCGACAGGAAACCGGTATGCAGCCGTACAGGATATGTTGCCTCACCTACAAGCTTCTCGATCGGCTGGTCAAGGAAACCATTGGTCAGCACCACGATCCGGAAGTGGAAATAACCATTGTCGAAGGCTTGCAGGAAGAAGTGGTCAAAGGGTTGGCGGCCGCCGAGGCGGCGGGCTGCGAAGTCGTCATCGGCGGCGGCGCCAACGCGAAAATCGCCCGCGAATTCACCGGCATACCGGTCCTCGAATACCCAATCACCGCCTACGACTACCTGGACGCGTTCGAAAAGGCGGCCAGGATGGGCGGCGCCATCGCCATCTGCACCTACCGCGCGCCCATCGAGCCGGCGCTCAGGAACTATCTGGAGTCGCACGCCATCGACTTCGCCAACATCATTTACGAAACGGATCACGATCTCGGCGAACAGATAAAGCGCCACGCCGACCGCGTCATCGTCGGCGCCGCCCATGCGAACGACATGGCGGAGCGCCTCGGCTGCAAGCGCGTCCTCATCTACCCCGGGCAGGCGGCGGTCCTCGAGGCGCTCCGCGACGCCAAGGCGCTGGCCGAGCAACTGCGGCGCCAGAGCGAGCGGAACAAATTCGCCCGCGCGGTGGTGGACTACAGCACCAACGGCCTCGTCCTGGTCGACGCCGAAAACGTCGTCATCGAGTTCAACCAGGCGGCGCAGGAGATTTTCGCCCGGAACGCCGCGTCGGTGAAGGGCGGCGACATCGCACAATCCCTGGCCGAAAGCGGCTTCGAGCAGTTCCGCGACTCGGGCGAATCGGAAATGGTTTCCGTCCGCACCATCAACGGCGAGGACGTTTTGTGCAAATGGGTGCGGCTGACCGACCGCATGCGGGAAACGCTCGGCTCGGTCGGCATTTTCGCCGGCATGTCGGACATCCTGAAGGCGCAGCTCGCCTATCAGCAGGAGCGGCTGCAGGACAGGGCCGAACGCGGTTTCGCCGCCAAGATGCGCTTTTCCGACATCGTCGGCACCTCGGACGCGGTGAAAAAGGCCAAGAGCGAAGCGCGCCTGTTCGCCAAAAGCGACGCCAGCATCCTTCTCCAGGGCGAAACCGGCGTCGGCAAGGAAATATTCGCGCAAAGCATCCACAACGAAAGCGGCCGCAAGAACGGGCCGTTCATTGCCATCAACTGCGCGGCGCTTCCCGAAAATTTGCTGGAATCGGAGCTGTTCGGCTACGACGAGGGCGCCTTCACCGGCGGCCGGCGCGGCGGAAAAAAAGGCCTGTTCGAGCTGGCCAACATGGGCAGCCTGTTCCTCGACGAAATCTACGAGCTGTCCCCCGCCCTCCAGAGCCGCCTGCTCCGCGTTCTGCAGGAGCGGGAAATCATGCACGTCGGCGGCGATCGCGTCATCCCGGTCGACGTCCGCATCCTCGCCGCCACCAACAAAAACCTGGAGCAGGCCGGTCCCGACCGTTTCCGCCGCGATCTCTACTACCGGCTGAGCGTGCTGGAACTGCCGCTGCCGCCCCTGCGGGACAGGCAACAGGACGCGTGCGAGCTGTTCGAGCATTTCCTCCGCCGGAAAAGCAGCCTCGGCCTCAGGCTGAAATCCATTCCGCCCGAGGTGAACCGCATCGTCGAACTCTACCGCTGGCCCGGCAATATCCGGGAACTCCAAAACGCCTGCGAACGTTTCGCCCTCTATCTCGAAAACAATTCGGAGCGGAACGCGAAATTCCTCCGCCAGTGCATGGTCCGCGCCATCGGCGAGGAACGCCTGCTGGCCGATCTGCTGGCCGCCAGCGGCTACCCGGACAAGGACGCCACGCCGAAACTGGTGGGGCTCCTCCAGGACGTGTTCGGCTTCAACAAAACGCAGGTCGGCGAAAAGCTGGGCCTCAGCCGCACCACGCTGTGGCGATTGGAAAAGTGATTTTTTGTTGCATGAATTCACGCCGGAACGGCGATGAAACAAAAATATGGATCCGAACATGTTGCAAATCGATCCGCATCGCACCATCCGCACTGTCCCGCGATTGTTTTTTTTCTTTAACCCGATTATGAATAACCGATAAGCGCCAACCAACCGGAATGGGGCCTCCGCCCGTCGCAACAATCCACCGCTTTGGCACTGCGCTTGCATGAAATGACATCAAACAAAAAGCTGCGACTATCATCTCCCCATCAAAGAAAGGTGTCTCCCATGGATCGCGAAGGTTTGCTGAGCGGCGTCAAGGTTTTGGATTTGTCCCGGGTTCTGGCCGGGCCGTACTGCGGCATGATGTTGGCCGACATGGGCGCCGACGTTCTGAAAATCGAGGTGCCGGGCCGCGGCGACGACGCCCGCCACAACGCCCCCATGGTCGAGAGCGAGAGCGCCTATTTCATGAACCTGAACCGGAACAAAAAAGGCATCACCCTCAACCTGAAAACGGACGAGGGCAAGGAAATATTCCGGAAGCTGATCAAGCAGAGCGACATCCTTATCGAAAACTACCGCCCGGGCGTCATGGAAAAGCTCGGCCTCGGCTACGAGGATCTGCGGAAAATCAACCCGGGCATCGTCTACGGCTGCGTCTCCGGCTTCGGCCACTACGGCCCCTATTCGAAGCGCGCCGGCTACGACATCATAGGCCAGGCCATGAGCGGCCTCATGTCCACCACCGGCTGGCCGGACAGCCCGCCGACCCGCACCGGCACCGCCATCGCCGACGTCTATGCCGGCCTCAGCTGCTGCACCGGCATCCTCGCCGCCTACATCAACCGGCTGAAAACCGGCATCGGCGACAAGGTCGACGTGGCGCTGGTCGACTCGATGGTGTCGTCCCTCGAAATCATCAACATGATCTACCTGTGCACCGGCCGCATCCCGACCCAGATCGGCAACCGCTACGAAGCCATCTATCCCTACGATTCCTACAAGGCGGCGGACGGCTATGTCATCATCGCCTGCGGGAACGACAAATTGTACAACGCGCTGGTCGAACTCCTCGACCTCCCCGGCATGCGGGACGAGCGTTTCGCCACCAACCTGAAGCGGGTCGAGAACAACGCGCCCTTGCAGAAAATCATCGAGGACTGGACCAGGACGCAGACCATCGACACGATTGTCGAAAAGCTGCTGGCCGCCGGCATTCCCGCCGCGCCCATCAACACCATCGACCGGGTGGTGAAGGATCCGCACATCGGCGGCGCCCGCGAAATGTTCGTCGAAGCGGAACACCCGGTGGTCGGCAAGGTGCGGCTCACCAACACGCACATCAAGCTCACCAACAAGAAGGCGTCGGTCCGCCACGCCTCCCCCACCCTCGGGCAGCACAACGAGGAAGTCCTCGTCAACCGGCTCGGCTATTCGGAAGAACAGGTGGCGGCGTTCAAGGCGAAGGGAATTCTTTGATTTAAGATTTAAGATTGCAGATTTAAGATTTATTCCTGCCAGATGCGTATATACCAAAGCGCGTATGGTTTTCGGTTATTCAACCCCATAACCTTCGCACGCGCTTTGGGCTTGGGATTTACGTTTGGCCAAAACCAATTCGCTTTGGGTATATGTCGGGAATAAATCTTAAATCTGCAATCTTAAATCTTAAATTTCTTGCCGCTATATCCAATAGGAGAGCAATCATGCGAATGCCCGTCCGCATCACCGAAATCGGCCCCCGGGACGGTTTCCAGAACGTCAAGGAATTCATCCCGACCGAATTCAAGCTGGAAATCATCGACGGACTGGTCCGGGCCGGATTCAAAAAGATAATGTGCACCTCGTTCGTCAGCCCGAAACACATTCCGCAAATGGCCGACGCGGCGGACGTCGCGCGCGCCGCCTTGGAAAAATATCCGGGCGTCGATCTTTTCGCCCTCGTCCCCAATTTCCACGGCGCCGGCGCGGCGGTCAAGGCGGGCGTGCGGGAAGTGTCGCCGGTGATATCCCTGAGCGTGTCCCACAACAAGGCGAACGTCAACCGGACCCACGAGCAGTCGCTGGAGGAGTTCGCCCGCATCCGCCAGGAATTCCCCGATCTCAAAATCACCCCCGACATCGCCACCGTGTTCGGCTGCCCGTTCGAGGGAAAGATGGCGATACCGCCCCTGATCGACCTGATGGGCAAGCTGATCGGCATCGGCTTCGGCGAATTGACCCTGTGCGACACCATCGGCGTCGCCCATCCGTCGCAGGTCCGCGACGTCCTCGCCGCCGCGAAAAAGGCCCATCCCGGATGCAGGCTCAACCTGCACATCCACGACACCCGCAATATGGGCATGATCAATACGTACGAAGGGGTGAAGTGCGGCGCCGACAGCGTCCAGACCTCCATCGGCGGCCTCGGCGGCTGTCCGTTCGCGCCCGGCGCCAGCGGCAACACGGCGTCGGAGGATTTCGTCTACATGCTGGAAAACGAAGGCTACGACACCGGCATCGATTTCGCCATATTGCTCGAAACGGCCAAAAAGCTCCACCGGCGCGTCGTCGGCAATTACAGCGGCCGCCACATCGACATCAACACCGTCCATCCCGATTTCGCCCTCGGCGCCGCCTGTGGCGGAACGCCGGGGACGTGCGGGTAACTGCGAATTATTGATTCCGATATCGTAAATGCCAGTCCGGGTTGCGGGTGTAGCGATTGCCTATGCCGAATTATCCCGGCACAAGATCCCGTTTTTCGCCCGGGTCGGCGTTTTAGCGCCGCGCAAACCTAAAACGTCATCCCGGCGCTAAAACGCCGACCCGGGCGAAAAACGGGATCTTGTGCCGGGATAATTCGGTGTAGGCAATCGCTACATCTGCAACCCGGACCAATTTTTACGATGCCGGGTTCGACAAGCGCACGGTCCCGCCTCCACGAAGGAAGCGGGACCGATCCGTTGTTTGCGTTTTCGAAAATCCCGAAACCGCTAGAGTGACTTGAGGTACTCTTGCAGCGGAATTTTCTTGGCGTCCATGATGACGTAGATGCGGCTCTTGCGCAGCCCTTCGCCGGTGCCGTCGGTGTAGTCGTACTCGCCGGCCAGGAGTTCGTACCCCTTGATGGCGCGGATGGCGTCGCGCATTTTGGTGCCTTCGACGGCGCCGGCGCGGCGGATGCCTTCGGCGATGATGTGCACGGCGTCGTAGCAGCGGTAGCCGACCTCGGACTGCAGCATCCGGCCGTACTCCTTCTGGAAATCGACCAGGAACTGGCGCACCATCGGCTCGCTGATCTCGTCGGGCGACTTGAGGGCCATCAGGTACGATGTGGCGAAAAGGACCTTGTCGGTCGCCTTGCCCGCCACTTCCTGCGTCTCCGGGTTGCCGATGGTCATTTCGGCCATGAGATAGCCGTGATAGCCGTTGTTCCGCAGTTGCTTGAGAAGCGGGCCGAGTTCGTTGGAGACGGCGATGGCGTAGACGAAATCGGGCTGGAGTTGGCGGATATTGACCATCTGCGCGGTGAGATCGGTGTCGCCCGGCTTGAAGCTTTCCTTCCCCAACACCTTCAGATTGTACTTTTTCGCCAGTTCCAGCATGTTTTCCATGCCCACT
>JAVBRW010000019.1:0-7707 GCA_031547475.1 Planctomycetota bacterium | reverse complement strand
GCAAAACTTGTGCTAAGGGACTGTACCGCGCGGTTCAAATGCCATTTTGCAAAACTTCAGTTCTACCTTCAAGCGTGCATTTTCTTCTTTACACGATTGGAGTTCCGATTTGAGACGTTCTGCCTCTTTTTTAACTTCGTTAAATTCTCTTGCCCGTGCGGCGCTATTTAACCACCATAGAATGATTAAAATTACTATGAATCCAAACACCATGACAATCTCCATGAGGGATTCTTAAAAGCTACCAGCATGCATCCGGAAGTATTGCTGCTTTCGGAAATGCGCTGATCAGAAAATCCGCCCGTCTTCCCGGATGAAGGCGGGCGGATTTTTTTCCTTCTATTTCGTGGCCAGGAACTCCCGGTTGAACACGGTGCCGGGCAGCTTTCCGTTGATGACCGACACCATGCCTTCCATCGATTCCTTCGCCATTTCGATGCGCGCCTCGTAGCAACTGGTCCCGATGTGGGGGACGAGGACGACATTGTCCATGGCGAGAAGCTTCTGGTTGACTTCCGGCTCCATCTCGAACACGTCGAGGGCGGCCCCCTTGATGACGCCTTTTTCCAGCGCGTCGACCAGCGCCGTTTCGTCCACCATTTTGCCGCGGGAGGCGTTCACCAGGATGGCGGATTTTTTCATCATCGCCAGCGTCTTGGCGTTGATGAGGTGGTGGTTTTCCGGCAGGTAGGGGCAGTGGACGGACACGAAATCGGCCTGCGGCAGAAGCTGTTCCAGCGTCATCCGTTTGGCGCCGACGGCGTCCTCTATTTCCTTCGGGGCGGGGATGACGTCGGAGTAGACGATTTTCATGCCGAGGCCGTGGCCTTTCCGCGCCGCCGCCTTGCCGATGCGGCCGAGGCCGACAATGCCCAGGGTCTTCCCGTACAGGGTGACGCAGTCGGTGTCGAAAATCTGCGGCTGGACGCACTTCTTGTCGCTGCGCAGTTTCTTGTCGAACGCCACCACCCGGCGGGCCGCCGCCATCATGATGGATATGGTCAATTCGGCCGTCGCCTCCGCCACCGACGCGGGCGTGAAAATGACGGGAAGGCCGACCTCGCCCGCATACTTGTAGTCGATGGCGTCGCAGCCGACCCCGATGCGGCCGATGACTTTCAGCTTGCCCGCCTTGCAGCGCGCGATCATTTCCTTGTCGAAGCGCTCGCTCAGCAGCATGACGCCGTCGAATTCGGGCGTCATTTTTTGCAGCTCTTCGGGCGTCAGTACGCCTTTCGGCGGATGAACGACCTCGAAATCGTCCGGAACCATTTTCGACACTTCCGGCGGAGCCCAGAACGAGAGCAGGATGCGCTTTTTCATGCTTCTTTTCCTTTCGACAGAAAAATGAGAGAGACGGGAACGGGAATTTCAGATTTAAGATTGCAGATTTAAGATTTATTCCCACCGGCAGCGCACCTATCGGGAATAAATCTTAAATCTGCAATCTTAAATCTTAAATTCCTTGAGCCAATGCATATTCGCCATCGCCACCCCCGACAGCATCGCTCCGACAATGCCGTGGAAACCCTGATCGGCGCCAATGAGGAACAGGTTTTCGCACGATGTCCGGCCGGTGCGGGTCTTGACCGGGCTGCCGTACAGGGCGCCTTCCAGATGGCCGGTGAAGCGCTCGATGGTCATCGGGGTGAAAACGTCCTCGAACATGCCGTAGCGGGTCGCCTTGGTGTCGCCCCGGGCCTTTACGGGCACGATGCCGAGCTTTCCGAGCGCCGCCGCCATGCCGGCGGCGGTCTGCCGCTTGGCGAAGGTGTAGTTGGCCGCGTCGAGCCGCGCCCATTCCGGATAGCTGGCGAGCTGGGTGATTTTCAGGTAGTTCTCGCCGGCGTCCGCCCCGGCGTAATTGCCGGGCGCGCACACCACGCCGGCCGCGTCCTCGACCAGGCCGCGCGGGCGGCCGAAACGCAGCTTGTCCTCGAACGAATAGAAGACGACGGTGTCGGCCATTCCCGTTTCGGCGGCGGGGCGCTCGAGAAAGGATATGCCTTCGGCGATGCTGATGGAGCCGACCGGTTTCGGCCTGCCGCCGGCCGTGCCCAGGAGCGCGTCCGTCTCGACGCCGCCGGCGGAGGACAGGAACACTTTTCCCGCCACCTCTTCGCCGCCGGCGAGGACGGCCGCCGCCACCCTGCCCTGGCGGACAACGAATTTCTCCACTTTCGCGCGGAGGCGGACAACGCCGCCGCCGTCCTCGATGCGCCTGGCCAGCATTTCCCACAACGGGCGCATGCCATGGGCGGGATGGCCGAAGCCGGATTCGAAAATGCATTTCCACACGACGCAGAACAGGAGCCAGTCCATGTCGCTTTCGGCGCGTTCGCAATCGAGCGCGTCGCCGACGCCTCCGGGATTGCCGTAAAACATGACGGGGCAGAACAGCATGTCGGCCAGCAGCGGATCGGCGATGTATTGTTTCAAAACGTCGCGGGCGGAGGTCTGCCGGAGCGTCAATTCGCCCTCGTCCGTGTCGCGGACCAGTTGGCGGAAACGGTCGAATCCGTCGATGTGGGCGGGGAATTTTTCCGCCACTTCGCTCCGGATCAATTCGGTGTCGTTCGAGAAGCGGAGCGCGGCGGAGGGAAAGCGGATGGAGGAGGAAGCCTGCGGGCTGAGTTGGAGATCGGCGTACTTGATGCGCAGTTGCCGGAGCAGTTTCCCGAGCGGTCCGCCCCGGCCGTCCGGGCTGTAGTTGGTGAAGGCGTGGAGGCCGGTGGAAATTTCCCGGCCGTTGACGTGGTGCCAGGAACTGAGTCCGCCGATGCGGCGGTGCGCCTCGAGGACGCAGACCTTGACACCGAAGTGAGCGAGCCTGGCCGCCGCCGCCAAACCCGACGGCCCGGCTCCGATGACGACAACGTCAAAGCTCATTTGCTTCCCTGCCGGCCCTTGATGTATTCCACCGTCGAGTCGAGGGTGGCGAGTTTGGGGTAGTCGGCTTCCGGCACCTCGATTTTGTGGCGTTTCCGCAGTTCCATGACAATGTCGAGGAAATCCATGGAATCGAGTTCGAGCTGATCCCGCAAAGGCTTCGTTCCGTCGACCTCGGGCTTGTCGTCCAGCCCGGCCACATCCTGGATGATGGCCAGCACAGCATTCCTGATATCCGCTTCCGTCATTTCGTCTCCCATAAACAATAGCGGAAGGCCATGGCCTTCCGTCTCGAACCGGGCGGTTGCATTTGCCCCGGTTCATAATAAAATATGGCGGGTGAAATGTAAAGGGGCTTTTTATCGGCGGGGACGAAGGGAACGGATATGGCGAAAGTGCGCGATGTCATCGAGGCGATGGAACGGCTGGCTCCGCCGTGGCTGGCGCTGGACGGCGATCCGATCGGGCTGCACGCGGGCGAACGGGAACGGGAGGTGAAGCGCGTCGCCGTGGCGCTGGACGCGTCGGTCCGATCGCTGGCGGAGGCGGCGGCCATGAAGGCCGACATGCTGGTGGTGCACCATCCGCGCTTTTACCGCGGCCTTTCCACCTTGTCGGCCGACGATCCGTCCGGCCGCCGGGCGGCGGAGATTATTCAATCCGGGCTGGCCGTCTATTCGGCCCACACCAATTTCGACATGGCGGAAAACGGCACGAACGACGAACTGGCGCGTCTGGCCGGACTCGAAAACGCGGAATTGATCAGCCCGGAAAAAACCGAGCGGCTGATCAAGCTGGCCGTCTTCGTGCCGGAAAGCCATGTCGACGACGTGCGCCGGGCGCTGGACGAGGCGGGGGCGGGCGCCATCGGCAAATATTCGGGCTGCACCTTCCGCATGCGCGGGACAGGCACATTCCGCTGCGGCGAGGACTGCAATCCTTTCATCGGCAGGCCGGGATCGTTCGAGGAGATCGACGAATACCGGCTGGAAACGGTGTTCGGCGAATTTTCCGCCGCGCGCATCGTGGCGGCGATGATCGCCGCGCACCCGTACGAGGAGGTGGCGTACGACCTGTATCCGCTCCTCGGCCAGGCGCGGCGCTTCGGCTTCGGCCGCGTCGGCGATATGGCGAAGGCGGAAAGCCTGTCCGGCCTTGCCGGACGCATGGCGAAGCTGACCGGATCGGCAATGGCGCAGTATTGCGGCCGCGCCGCCGGAACGGTGCGCCGTGTGGCGGTGTGGGCGGGCGCGGGCGTGGAGGCGAAAGCGTTTTTGCGTTGCGGCGCCGACGCGGTGGTGGCGGGCGAAGTCGGCTACCACGAGTTGGAGACGTTCGTCGACGCGGGCATCGCGGTGGTGACGCTCGGGCACGGCCATTCGGAGCGGCCGGCCCTGAAATGGCTGGCGAAACGCATGTCCATGCTGCTGCCGCAGTGCGAAACGCGTCTTTTGAAGCCGGAAACGGCGGTTATGCGAAATGTGTAAAAACGGGGAAAAGGCGGATTGCCGCATTGCGCAAATCCCGGCGAGAACAGAATGCCGTTTTTTTGCAAGGAAAAAATCGAAGAATTATTTTCCCGAATTTCAATTGCGAACAATGAATATCGCAAAACGTTACGGATAAAGGAATTACAGCTCGGAAGACATATGGCGAAGAAAGACGCAAATGATCCCCGGTTCGACTTGACAAAGCAATATTGTAGAGTATGATAATAAAGGAAGAAGAGAAAAGACAAGAGAAGTGGCATCTGGTTCCCCAGGTTCGGTTTAGTGGAGGCAGTTGGAGCAACCAATTGGCATCCGATCGACAGGAGGTAAATCAGACGGACTCTCAGCCGGCGGGTATTCCCGGCAACGGTTGTCTCCTTTGGTCAAACCGAGAGATGCGGAGTGCTTCGTGTGGCGGACATCCACCTGTTCCGGACACGGCCCTGAAAAGCCAAGCATTCCGTCACACCAGTTTGTAGTTTGTTCTTTCCTGGGCTTTATTCTCCAGATGCGAAGTCGCTAGCAGGTTTTCGGGCATTCGGTGGTTGCGGTTCGCAGCGTTGGCGGCTGTGCCCCCGGTTGCGGCGCGTATTTGACAATTTTGGTGCGCGCAACCTTTGTGTCGGCTGAGCGAAAAGGCGTGGCTGCCTGTCGGAGTGGTTGTACCGGCATGTGTCGGACAGGCGTTCGGGAAGAGGGCCATGGAGTCGATTTGGTCCCCGGGCGCGGTGGTTGTGGTTGAAAGTGTCACAGATGTTGTTACAAGTCGAAGTATGCGGTTCGATTTGGTGTTTGGAACACTTCCAATGACTGTGTCCGAAAATCTAGGCGACGACGTGGGAGCCGGCGACAGTGATCGCCGGCTCCATTTTTTGGACAACGGGAATTCGGGGACATGTTGCGCAATTGGCGGTTTAATTGCGTTACGTGTCCCCGAATTCCGGAGCAGCCTTGCATTTCAAGCTGAATGCGTCACGCTGCCCCGGATTGCGGGGACACGTAACGCAATTGAACCTCCAATTGCGCAACATGTCCCCGCAATCCCAATATCCGAATAATCGCAGTGCATAAGCACCTTTGCCATTGACAGCTGGCAGGGGATGCATTAGTATGAAGTCGGTGCAACTCCGTTGATGCAAATTGAAGCCGGCACCGGCTTCGCGGCCCGTTTCTTCCTTGGGCTGATTCATTTAAGGAGAACGTATGAGTGTTGCCGATACAGCAACCACTTCCCGGGGTGGAAAATACCTTACTTTCGTACTGAACAACGAGCAGTACGGGCTGGAGATTCTCAAGGTGAAGGAAATTCTCAGCCTTCTTCCCATCACCCCCATGCCCCAGGCGCCCCACTTCGTCAAAGGCGTTATCAACCTGCGCGGAAAAGTCATTCCCGTCATCGACACCAGGTTGAAATTCGGCATGGAGGAAATCGAGCACACATCCGAGACCTGCATCATCGTCGTCGATGTCTCCGGCACCTGGATGGGCATGATTGTCGACACGGTCAAGGAAGTGATGGACATCCGGGACGATCAAATCGAGGATCCGCCGCGCTTCGGTTCCGGTTCGGATCACGAATCCATCCGCGGCCTCGGCAAGATCGGCGATCAGGTGAAAATCCTCCTGAATATCGACAAAGTCATGGCCGACATGAACGTCACCTCCATGCCCGCCTTCAACCTGTAGACTCAAGGGAACCTTTCAAAGACGGACTGAAGCGAAAACAAACGCCCGATCAGCCCCGCGTCCGCGCGCAGCGGACGCGGGGCGATTTTTTGGATGCGAATTGTATTGTAAAAAGTCCATAAAGGCTTACAATTAAAGCGCGTTATAAAGTGTCGCGAACGGTATTTCCGCTCCATGCGCAGTGTTTACGGCGCGCGCGGTATTCGCGGACTTTCTCGTAAAGCCCCGGCGGCGCTTTACAATTCTTATTAATCGATTTCGTATCTTCACGGGATGCATCAATGCCGACTTTAGTATACCGCTTCTCCCGGCAATTCCTCCGCGCCTCCTTTTGGGTCATGGGCGGTCTGGACGTCGAGGGGCAGGAGAACGTTCCGGCCAGCGGCCCCCTTATCGTTGCCTGCAATCATTCTTCGCATCTCGATCCGATGATTCTCGGCGCCGCCTTCGATCGCGATTTGCATTTCATGGCCAGGCGCACGCTGTTCGACGTGCCGGTGTTCCGCTGGCTCATCACCCAGAACCAGGCGGTCCCCCTCAACCGCGAGGGCGACAGCCGCGAAGCGCTCCGGGCTTTCGGGGAGCGGCTCGACAAGGGCTGCGCCGTCGTCATGTTTCCCGAGGGAACCCGCTCGCAGGACGGCATTGTCGGCGAAATGAAACCCGGCGTCGGCATGCTGGCGGTCCGGAATCTCGCGCCCGTGCTTCCGGTGTACATCTGGGGTTCGTTCCAAAGCTGGCCGCGGGGAAAAAGCTATCCGTCCCGCCATCGTCTGAAATGTTTGTCCGGGCCGGTCATCGTGCCGTCGGACGACAGGGAGAAGCGGAAGTCGGAGCAGCAGCGCATCACAAGCGAGGTGGACAAGGCTTTGCGCGCGCTCGAACGCCGGGCCTGGCGGGGAGAACGGGACATTCCGGAAAAGCTGGTGCGGATGTGGAAAGCGTTGGAGACAGAACCATGACGGAAAACAGCAATAATCCGAACCGTGTCCGCACCCAGGTCGGCTTGACCATCCAGGATTTGTGCTTGTGGATGGGCAAGGTGGGAGCGTCGGATCTGCATCTCAAGAACGGGCGCCCGCCCATCGTGCGGGTCGACGGCGAGCTGCGGCCGTTCGATTTGTCCAAAATGTCCGGCGCCTTCATCGAGGCGCTTCTCACCCCGATCATGACCAACAAGACGCTGAAACAGTTCGAGGACACGAACGAGGCCGATTTCTCCTATTTCCTGCCGGGCGAGGCGCGCTACCGCGTCAACATGTTCCGCCAGCGGGGCGAGGCGGGGGCGGTGCTGCGGCGCATTCCGCTGATCGTTCCGACCGTCGAGCAGCTCGGCCTTCCGGCCGTCATCAACGATCTGGCGGATCAGGAAAACGGGCTCATCCTGGTCACCGGCCCCACCGGCAGCGGCAAGACGACGACGCTGGCCGCCATGATCGAGCACATCAACCGATCGCGCCCGGTCCACATCATGACCATCGAGGATCCCATCGAGTTCGTTTACGAGGACAAGGTGGCGGCCATCAACCAGCGGGAACTCGGCATCGACACCGCCACCCTGGACGCGGCCCTGAAGTCGGTGCTGCGGCAGGATCCGGACATCATCCTCATGGGCGAAATGCGCGATCGCCAGACCATCCAG
>JAVBRW010000393.1:0-7806 GCA_031547475.1 Planctomycetota bacterium | reverse complement strand
TGGATCGCGCCCGGGCGCTGGCCGCATTCAGGAAATACAACCAAACTCCTTCACTCGAGCGCCACGCATTGGCGGTGGAGGCGGTAATGCGGCATTTCGCCCGCCTGAACGGCGAGGACGAGGAATATTGGGGAATGGTCGGCCTGTTGCACGATGTCGATTACGAAAAGTGGCCGGACGAGCACTGCAAAAAAGCGGAAGAGCTGCTGCGGGAGGAAGGATTCGACGCTCCGTTCATCCGGGCGGTGGTCAGTCACGGCTACGGCATCGTGAACGAAATCGCGCCGGAATCGCGCCTGGAAAAGACGTTGTACGCGACCGACGAGTTGACCGGCCTGATCGCCGCCGCCGTCCTCATGCTGCCGTCCAAAAGCCTGGACGATCTCAAAATTTCCTCGTTGAAGAAGAAATTCAAGGACAAGCGTTTCGCCGCCGGCGTCAACCGCGACGTCATAAACCAGGGTTGCCGGATGCTGGGGGTTGAATTGGACGAGCTGATGCAACAAACCATCGAAGGCATGAAGACCGCAATGCATAATGCCTGAATGGTTTAATGAGTTAATTGAGTAATTAACTCATTAAACCATCCATTATTCATTCTCAATTCTCAATTCTTAATTATTATTTCCCCATCCGTCTATTCCGCCTTTTTCTCCGCGTCCCGCTTGTAGGTGGACATGTACTTGTCAATCACCTTGTCCACTTCGGCGGCTTTCTGCCTGGCTTCCTCGGCGGCTATCTCGGCTTCGGCGGCGGCGGCCTTGGCGGCTTCGGCGGCGGCGCTGGCGGCGGCCCTGGCCGCTTCGGCGGCGGCGGCGGCCGCTTTTTTGGCGGCAGCCTTGGCGGCTTCCGCCTCGGCCCTGACCGCATCCTTCACCGCGGCCCTCACTTCGGCATCCAGGGCTTCCGTCGATTCGATCGCCATGTCCGCCTTTTCCTCGATCGCCTTCTCGGGCGCGACCTCGGTCACCTTCAGGCCTTTCGCGGGAGCGGCGGGCGGCTCGGCCGGCGCCTTCTCGATGGTCAATTCTTTCGAATAGGTGATGGGCGGCGCGGGCGGTTCGTCCTTTTTCGCATCCGCCTTGGCTTCCGCCGGGGCTTTCTCGATCTTCAGCTCTTTCGAATAGGCCGTGGCGGACGCGGCGGTGTCGTCCTTCTTCGCCTCCGCCTTGTCGTCGGCCTTGGCCTGCTTGTCGGCCGGGGATTCCCACTTGGGAACAATCAGCTCGATGCCGCCCTCGCCGCCGACGGTAAGCGGAGGATGATAGCGGGAACTCGGTTCGGTGGAGGAGGCCGGGGCGGGCGCGGCGGCTGAAGCCGGGGGCTTGGCGGCGGTTTGCGCGGGAACCGGGGCGAGTTCGATCCGGTTGGGATCGGACGATTTGGCGGGCGAAGGGGCGGCAGACTGGTTGTCGAAGCCGGACGCGACCCAGGTGTCGAAGCGGAGCGTGGTGCGGACCGGGCTGGTCAGTTGCACGTAAATGGCGTAGGTGGCGCCGCCGGGCGGCGTGGCCTTGACGTTCCGCAGTTCAATGATGGCGCGCTCGCCCCGATCGTAACTTTTCTGGGAGCTGGTTATCTGCACGCAGATGCAGGAAGTGTTGAGGCGGCCCAGCGAGATTTTCTCGCCGTTCGGACGGATTATCTCGAACGCCTGGGTGGGGGCCAAATCGCCCGGATAGCGCTGACCGGAAAAGTCCGGCGCCGGCGCCAGAAAATAACCGCCGTCCGACATGACGGCGTTGACATTGCCCATGGTGGAAACCAGCGCGGCAGGCAACGCGCAGGTGGCGGTCGCCAGCACAACCAGACCCAAAAGACCCGCTTGTACCCAATTCGAGCGGCGCATCGTGCACTTTCCTTTCGTTATTGCTCCCGCATTCAATAACGACCGTCGGATCCATGGACAAACCATCGATCCGACGGATTCGTGATTTCGCGAGGGACATAATATGCATCACTTCACCTTGGTATTATAATTAAACCTCACCAAGGGCGATTGTCAAGACATTAGCCGTCCTACTTCGCAATATGGTAAATCTTCCGTATATCGTCGTGATCCAGTTTCATGAACTGGCCGATGGTGCGGCCGCGATTCCACGAGCATTTGGCGGTCATTTCCTCGATCTGCGCGTCGGTGATGTCGGGGATGCCGAGTTCCGAGATGGTGATCGGCATTTCGATGTCGCGGAAAAAACGCTCCAGCGCCGCGATGCCGGCCCGAGCGGTCTCTTCCGGATGGTCGAAATTCATCGGGCAATGCATGACCCGCACCGCGAACTGGGCGAACCGGGCGACATCCTTCTTGAGCACATAACGCGCCCAGCTCGGCCACACCGCCGACAGCCCGGCGCCGTGCGCCACGTCGAACATGCCGGACAGCTCGTGCTCCATCTGGTGGCTGGCGAAATCGCCGGTGCGGCCGGTGCCGGTCAGGCCGTTGTGGGACAGGCTGCCCGCCCACATCACTTCCGCCCGGGCGTCGTAGTCGTTCGGATTGGCCTGCAACTTGTACGCGTTCCGGATGACGGTCCGCAGCAGCCCTTCCGACATGCTGTCGATGAGCTCGCCCTTCTTGTCCGGGGTGAAGTAGCGCTCGAGCGTGTGCATGAGAATGTCGACGACGCCGGACATGGTCTGGTAGGTCGGAAGGGTGAAGGTGAGTTCCGGGTTCATGATGGCGAATTTGGGACGGGAGAGATCGTCGTTGTAGGGGCGCTTGTGGTTGCCGTTTTCGTCGGTGATGACGGAGGAGTTGCTCGTCTCCGAACCGGCGGCGGCGATGGTCAGGATGGAACCGAGCGGCAGGCACGCCTTGGCCTTCGCCTTGGCCAGGTACAGTTCCCAGACATCGGTGTCCGGGTTGGCGACGCCGTAGCCGATGGCCTTGGCCGAATCGATGACGCTGCCGCCGCCCACCGCCAGGATGAAATCAACCTTGTTTTCCTTGCAGAGGGCGATGCCTTCGCGGACCTTGGACAAGCGCGGGTTCGGCTTGACGCCGCCGAGGGAGACGAACTGGACGCCCGCCTTGCCGAGGGACGCCTCGACCCGGCCCAGGAGGCCGGATTTCTTGGCGCTTTCGCTGCCGTAATGCACCAGCACCTTTTTGTAGCCGAGGCGGTGAATTTCCTGGCCAACCTCGTTTTCGGTCCCTTTGCCGAAAATGACCCTGGTCGGCGAGTAGTAGGTGAAGTTGATCATGGTGGCGTCTCCTTTGTGAAAAATGCATAATGCATATTGCATGATGCATAATTAAACCGCAAACAGCGTTTCGATTCTTCGAATTTCATTATGCATTGTGCATTATGCATTATGCATTGAAAAGCCTTCCGCCCGGCCCGCCCTTCCCCACCACCGTCCAGCCCTCCGGCGCCAGCTTGCGCCCGGACGGCGTCTTGACCAGGTAGCCCTGGCGGATAAGGTACGGTTCGTACACGTTCTCCAGCGTGTCCTCCGTCTCGCCGACCGTGACCGCCAGCGTTTTCAAGCCCACCGGGCCGCCGTCGTGCCGCGCCAGCGTTTCCAAAACCCGCCGATCCATGTCGGTCAGGCCGTTTTCGTCCACCCCGAGCATGCGCAAGGCCTCCGAGGCGACTTCTCCGGTGATTTCCCCGTCGGCGGTGACTTCGGCCACATCGCGGGCGCGGGCGAGGAAACGGTTGGCTATGCGGGGCGTGCCCCGGCAGCGGCGCGCCAATTCCAGGCCGCCGTCCTCGGACAAATTGACCTTCAAGATGGCGGCGGATCGGCGGAGAATGCGGCACAGTTCCTCCGGCAGGTAATAATCAAGCCGCTCGAGAATGCCGAACCGGGCGCGGAACGGCGCGGTGAGGAGGCCGTCCCGGGTGGTGGCGCCAACCAGGGTGAAACGGGGAATGGTCAGGTGGATCGACTTGGCGTACAGGCCCGAATCCATGACAATGTCGATGGCCCAGTCCTCCATGGCCGAGTAGAGATACTCCTCCACCACGGCGGAAAGACGATGGATCTCGTCGACGAACAGGATCTGGCCTTCCTTCAGGCTGGTGAGAAGCCCGGCCAAATCGGCCGGCCGTTCGAGTGCCGGCCCCGAGGTGGTGTGGGACTCGACCCCCATCTCCGACGCGACAATGCCGGCCAAGGTGGTTTTGCCCAAGCCGGGCGGACCCGAGAAGAGGATGTGATCGAGCGGCTCGCCGCGCTTTTTCGCCGCCTCGATATAGATGCGCAGGTTGCGGCACACCTGTTCCTGGCCGGGAAAATCTTCGAACCGCCTCGGCCGGAGGCGGTTTTCGAAGGCGGGATCGGAAGGCTGGGTGTTGAAGGACTCGGCTGTCATCAGAATTGCACATCCTTCAAATCGGCGTCGGCCACCGGCCCGTCGATGTAATATCCGGCCCCCATGTATTTGACCGCATCGGGATAGCGGCCGTCGGCCAGCGTGTCGACCTCGACCGTGTAGGTCGGCGCCGGCCGCTCGTAGCCCATGAACGATTTCGGCGACAGCGAGAAGAAGACGCCCTGATCGTTGGCGTTCCGGTCGCGGACATAGCTGACGGCAAGCTCGAACGTGTCAAGGTCGCGGATCAGGGTAAGCCGGTACTTGTTGAATCCGTGCCGCACCGCGTTCTTTTCGTCGCGCCAGGCGATCGTGTTCGGCGTGGTCGGGCGCCATTCGTACGACACCGCGCCTTCCAGGGAATAATGGCTGTTGTCGTTCCACAGCTTTGTCCTGATCGCCAAGTGGGTCTGGGAGGACGTTTCGTCGTCCGGGTAGCGCCAGTTGTTGCCGCTGTAATGGTAATGCTGCACCCTGACGCGGAACATGTTGCTGAGCCGCCAGTCGGCGCCGACAATGGCGCGGTTGACCGTGCCTTCGTGCGGATCGTAGAGAACGCTGGCGTTAAGGGACAGGTTTTTGATCGGACGGTAAATCAATTCGGTCTGGATTTCCGAAAAACTGCCGCCGTTGTTGAGATTGTCGCGATCCTCGTGGCGGGGATAGTTGAAGAACGCGACGTTGAAATCGAGAATATCGCGTTCCGGCACCGTATCGCCCGGCGCATCCTCGTAATAGCGGCGCTGCAGCTTGGTATGGAGTTCAAACCCGAGGCGGCGCTGGCGCCGGTATTCGTCGAAATAATCGATGGGATACAGCTGCGACGCGGAATCGAGCTTGGGTCGGGAATTTTCGAGATAGCTGACGATCGGCTCGGTAATCAGGCGCCATTGCTCGCTGGCGCCGAACAGGGTGTAGGTCCGGGTGGACAGCTCCGCCCCGAACGGCACGGCGTAATAGGTGCTGCCGCCGCCCTGCGTGCGCATTTGGCCGGGGGTGAAAACGCCGTGCTGATTAGCCCAATAATCGGGGTACTTCGGGTCGGCAGGATTCGACCAGGAATTTATGGTGGCTTGCGAATACGGATCGCCAATGGTATCGGAATAATAGGCCGTCCGCAATCCGACCCACGGCTTCAACGTCATGAATCCCAGCTTGAGCGGCGCTTCGACCCGCATTTCGTTGAACACCCGGAACATGGTGCCGTAGTTGTCCTGGTAATCGACCAGGCGGCTGTCGGAAAGGCCGGTCCGCGGATCAAGCGCGAACAGGCCGGTGTTGTCGTGCCGGGTGTACCGGTAGGCGTCCTCGTCAAAGTAACGGTTGACCGCCCCCATGCGGAAATCGTTCTTGAAATACAACGGCAAGTCGAATATCTGAACGCCGGGAACGGTGAGCCGCATTTCGGGATAATAGGCGGGCTGATTTTCCCACTTGTTGCTCAGCCGGTGCTGGGCGACGAATTCCAGCTCCCAATGCTTGTCGAGCCGGCGCAAGTCGATGCTGTTTTCCGGCTCGCGGTTGTTCCAGTAGCGGGACGGATCGTAATCCTTCAGATAATCGCGATCATGGTAGAGGTGCGCCTCCGCCCTGACATCCCACAGGTCGTTCAACTGCTGGTAATGCTCCCAATCGATGGCCCAGCGGAAATCGTTCCGGTATAGGTCGGGGCGGAAATCGGGGCGATTGCGGTAAATCATCGTCTCATTGTCATCCAAGGCGCGCTTCATATCGCGGTCCTTGGAAATGGCATACTCGTAGACGCCGTAGATTTTCAGCTTGCCCAGCGATTCGAGGTGGCCCATCTCGTAGGTGGTTTCGACCCCCACTCCGACGCCGCGCCGGCTGAACCAGTCGAGATCGAAAATAATCTTGTTGCTGCGGAAATACGATGCTTCGTTCCGCTTCAGCCGCCATCCCCACTGGGTGCGGACAAAATAGCCGTAATCGCCGGTATGGCCGCCGGTGATGCGCATCCAGGGCCAGTCGTACTGGAGATCGCGAATCAGATAGGGAAAATACAGGACCGGCACTTTGCCGACGTTGACCGTATTGTGGTAGGATTCGATCTTTTCCCGTTGGCGGAACAGCGCGGCGGGCGAACGGAAATACCAGTGCGGTTTGGCGAAAGCGTCGGGCGTGATTTTGGCATCGATCAGCTCGAACGTCTGGCTGTCGTGGGCGCGCAATTCCTGCGCCTGGACAAACATGCGTTTCAGTTCGCTCCGCTTGCCGCCGGCGTCGTTCAGGGAAAGCGAATTCGACATCGATATGGAGGGGGCGTCGTCGAGAAAATCCTTGACCGGCAGATCGACGTTGGCGCGATCCATCTTCACCCGGATGTTCTTGGCCAACCCTTTCCATTCCTGGTAGTTGAAGGTCAACTGATCGCAATAGAACGCATTACCGGACGGTTCGTCGAACAACACGTCGCCTTCGGCGTAGATTTCCTGCATCTCGACATTCAAAACCATGTTGCGGGCGGAAATGGTCAGTTGCGGCAATATGACGACCGCGTAATTCCGGAGAATGGCCACGCGGTGGCCGTTGTCGTCCTCCTCCCAGTCCAACATGCCGCCCTTGAAGTCGATGCCTTCGCCGAGGAACGCCCCCATACCGCCGCTCCCGCCCTCGCCCGCTCGAACGGGCGTCCAGCAAAGGACAAGCGCCAGGACCCAAAAGGCCATGGCACCGCATCGGCATGCCTGGAACCGTGACATGTGCATCGAGGCTCGTTCTCCCCCGTCTGGTAGTATAGAAAACATCGCTTCCCGTGGACATTTGGAGAAAATCGGGCCAACCGCCGCCCGATTTTCTCCAAATGTCCACTTCCCCGCATATTATGTATATGCGTCACCCCGTGTCAAGACATCATCCACTTCTTTTTTTTACCCCAAGATTCCTCTAACCTTCGATTTTTGAAGCCATTTCCATGTCCGCAACATGAAAAGCCGGCGTTCCCGTCAAAGGGAGCGCCGGCTTGGTATTTACTCGGCCAACTTGTTAGCGGCAGGGAATCAGCTTGTCCGGGCCGCCAAGGGTCGAGGCGAGCGATTCCTTGAAGGACTCCACATCGCGATCGAACTCTTCGCCGTGTTCGGGCGGAACAATGGTCGGGGTGACCAGGACCATGGTGTTGACCTTGATCTCACCCTTGGAGCTGTGTTTGAACGCGCGGCCGATGACCGGAATATTGGACAACCCGGGCAGCTTCCTCTCCTCGTCCGACTTTTCGTTCCTGAACAGGCCGGCGATGACGCCCGTTTCGGTCGAGTGGAGCATCATCTTCGTGTGGACCGTTTTCACCGCCCGGCGGGTCGGGATGGTGACCATGATGTCGCCGGCGTTCATCTCGCTGAACACGGGTTCGTCCGTCTGCTTCGGAATGACTTCGATTATGACCTGGTCGGTGCCGCGGCAAACGTGGGGAACGACCAGAAGCTGCACGCCGACCAGGATTTCCTTCTGTTCGATGGTGGTGCTGA
>JAVBRW010000035.1:0-3773 GCA_031547475.1 Planctomycetota bacterium | reverse complement strand
AGCGGAGTTTTGCAAATTCGCAATTTAACCGCGCTGTACAATCCAGGAGCACATGTTTTGCCCGCTGGACCCCGGCTCAACCTCCCGCTTTCGACCGGGTCACCTCGCACACCACCACAAACGTCACCCCGGCGTGCGCGCGGTGACCCGGGCGAAAGCGGGAGGTTGAGCCGGGGTCCAGCGGGCAAAACATGTGCTCCGGGATTGTACCGCGCGGTTCAAATGCGAATTTGCAAAACTCCGCTCAATACCTGTTTATCCCCGCAATCCTGTCCAGCACGGTCCGCGAGGTGATGACGCCCGCGGCCTGGTTCCGGTTCATGACCAGGGCGCGGCGGGCGTGGCGATTGCGGAACAGTTTGAGAACGTCGGGGATGGTGGCGTCGGCGCGGATGCGCTCGAGGGTTTCGGCGGCGTCGAGAACCGGATCGTCCGGCTTTCCCGCTTTCCGGATCAGCGCGTCCAGGGTCACGGCCTGGCCGGTCGGGCGGCCGGCGGCGTCGACCAGCAGGGCTTCCCGGCTGCGGCGGCGGTCCATTTCCTTCACAGCCCGCGCCCGCGTGGCGCCCGCGTGAATCCGGGTCAGCCTGGCCAGCGGAATCATGCTGTCGCCGGCATCGATGCATTCCAGCTCCATGATGCGGGCGGCCATGCGGTTCTGCTCGGCGGTGAGCACGTTCTCGGCCACGCCGGCGTTCAGGTGCTCGAGGAGGAGCGTGCGCCTGCTTTGCCCGAGGTCGGCGTCGCCCCCCGTTCCCAAAAGGCGGCGCAAGAGCGCCGACGCCCGGTTGAGGAGCCATACCATGGGGGAAAGGACGATGCGGAACACGGCGAACGCCCGCACCAGTTCGAGCGTCCACATGTCGGCCCGGGAATAGGCCAACTGCTTCGGGAGCGATTCGGTCAGGACGAAAAACAGCGGCGTGATGACGGCGGTGGTGACCAGGGGCGCCTGCGGCACGTTCCATTCCGCCAGCTGGACGGTCAGGAAATAGGTGCCGGCGTAGGCGGCGATGTTGTTGTCGAGGAGGATGGTGGTCACCATGCCGTCCATCCGGTCCAGGGTCCGGTTGACCCAGCGCGCCCGCCGCTCGCCCCGCTCGGCCCGGATGCGCATGCGCACCCGGCTGACGCGGTACAGGGCGGTTTCCATCCCGGACGAGATGAAGCTGAGGACAAGCGCGCTCAAGAGGCCGAGAAAGTGGAAAAACTCAATCATTGCCGGCCTCCTTCCCGCCGGCGCCGTCGGCCGCCTTGGGCTCTTTCGGCATGAGCCGGAGCGACACTTCGGTGACCCGGTTGTGCCAGGTGGAGCGGACGGTCATTTCCATGTTTTCCAGCCTGACGACGTCGCCGGCGCGCGCGACGCGGCCGAGAAGGGAAACGATGAGGCCGCCGACGGTGGCGCTCTTCGGTATCCGGTCCGGCACGTCGAACAAGTCGCGCCATTCCTTCACGCTCAATCGCCCCGAGATGACGTAGCCGTCCCCGCCTTCGCGGATTTCGGAGGGCGGCGGCGCGCCGTGCTCGCCGAAATGGCCGAGCACCTCGTCCATGATGTCCTGCAATGTGAAGAAACCGACGACCAGCCCGCGCTCGTCCACCACCGCGTAGAGATCGCCGCCGCCGCCCTTGATGCGCTCCAGCACCTGATCGGCGCGGTCGTGCTCGGAAAAGTACTGGAAATCCCGCACCAGCTCCTCGATGTCCGCCGGCTCGGCGCCGCCCTGCCCGCCCTCGTGGGCGAAAACGTCGCGGGCGTCGACCCAGCCGACGATATCGTCGGATTCGACGTCCATGACCGGCATTTTGCAGTGTTTGCCCTGCCTGGCCGCCTCCACCGCCCGCGCCGTATTGTCGCCACGGTAGAGAAGGACGGCATCGACGCGGGGAATCATGATGTCGCGCATCCGCACGGCTGGCAGCTCGACAATGCCGTCGATCAGTTCGTATTCGCCTTCGCTGATGACGCCGTCGTTCTTGCTCAGTTCCACCAGCAGCCGCAGTTCCTCCTCCCGCAGTTCGTGCGAGTCGGCGGGGACGGGCTGGACGACGCGTTCGCAGGCGGTGACGACGGCGTTCAGGACGCGCATGGGCTGGCGGAGCGTCCGGTAGACGAGCCAGACCTGGAAGCCGGTGAGGCGGGCGACGAGAAGGCTGGAGGAAATGGCGTATTGCTTCGGAAACACCTCCCCGAAAAACACGACGAGAAACAGCGCCACCAGGCTGAACAGGAAGGCGACGCCGGCGCCGAATTCGGTACCCAGGGCGTTGGTGATGGAGGAGGCGATGGCGAACACCATGACGTTCACCGCCATGTTGCAAAACAGGATGGTGGGGAGGAGCGGCTTCAGCACGGCGTGGAGTTCGGCCAGCACGCGATCGATCCGGGTCTTGCTGGCGCGGATGCGGTTCAGTTCGGGGGCGCTCAGGGAAAAAAGCGAGGTTTCGCAGCCGGAAAAGGTGGCGGACATGCACAACAACCCCGCCGCCGCGACAAGCGCCAGCGGGTGGTGGGTGACAATGGTCGCGGCTATGTTGTAAACGTACATGGCGGCAATTGTGCAAAAATCGGAATACAATACAACCGTCAATTCACAATTCACGATTCACAATTCACAATTAAACCGCTATACCGCACACCAATGGAATGCGGTTTAAT
Source organism: Planctomycetota bacterium (assembly GCA_031547475.1). Taxonomy (GTDB): domain Bacteria; phylum Planctomycetota; class SZUA-567; order SZUA-567; family SZUA-567; genus JAJBSZ01. Next base: position 1,111 of record JAVBRW010000035.1, on the reverse strand, counting down.
TGTGAATTGTGAATTGTGAATTGTGAATTGTGAATTGTGAATTGTGAATTGTGAATTGTGAATTCGCCCCAAAAAAAAACCGGCCCCGCGAGGGAGCCGGCTTTCGCATCGAAAAGCGTTGCGCCTACTCGGCGGCGGCGACCTTTTCGATATGCACCTTGCGCTTGGTCATTTCGAACTTGACCACGCCTTCGGTGAGGGCGAACAGGGTGAAATCGCGGCCCTGGCCGACGCCGGCGCCGGCGTGGAAGCGGTTGCCCTTCTGCCTGATGATGATGGTGCCGGGGGTGACCTGCTCCCCGCCGAAGCGCTTTACGCCGCGGAATTTCGGCTTGGAATCGCGGCCGTTGCGGCTGCTGCCCTGACCGACTTTATGTGCCATGACAAACTCCTTTTGCTTTCAATATTTTTCAGCCGACAATCGAGTTGATTTTCACCTGGTGGTAGTTCTGGCGGTGGCCCTTGGTGGACATGCTGTCCTTGTGGCGGCGGAAAAAGACGGCCCGGGTCTTCTCGCCCTTGGTTTCCTTCAGGATGGTGGCGGAAACGGCGGCGCCGTCGATCTTGGGCGCGCCAATTTTCGAATCCTTGCCATCGACAATCATCAGGACATCGTCGAACTTGATTTCATCGCCCGGCTCGCCCGAAAGCAATTCAACCTCGATAATGTCGCCCGCGGAAACGGTAACCTGTTTGCCGCCGGTGCGAATAACCGCTTGCGTAGACATCGTAACTCCTAACAATAAACAATAAGTGCTCAACCCGCGCGGGCCGGGGGGCGCCGCATTCACGTACAGAAAAATCCCCGGGCGCTGGCCAGTTAGGCCATCGCCCGGAGTACAGGACAACCATTATAGTGAGAGTGAGACAGGGATCCAGAAAAAAAACGGCGTTTTTTTGAATTCGCAATTCATTTTTCAATTCACGATTCACGATTCACAATTCACAATTATTACTTTTACTTCAGTTTTTACCCGACGGTTGTCGCGGTTTATTGGTTCCGATGTCGTTAATGTTACACCGGGTTTCATGTGTAGCGATTGTTAAAACCGAATTATCCCGGCACAAGATCCCGTTTTTCGCCCGGGTCGGCGTTTCAGACGCAGGGATG
>JAVBRW010000140.1:0-2677 GCA_031547475.1 Planctomycetota bacterium | reverse complement strand
ATAGCGGTCGCAGCCGCCGATCATGCACAGTTGTTTGAACAACTGCGGGCTCTGCGGCAACGCGTAATATTCGCCCCAATGGACGCGGGACGGCACCAGGTAGTCGCGGGCGCCTTCCGGCGTTGACTTGGCGAGAATGGGCGTTTCGATTTCCAGAAAGTTCCTGGCGTTCAAGGTCTCGCGGATGCCATGGATGAACCGCGCGCGCGCCGCCAGGTTGGCCTGCATGGCGGGGCGGCGCAGATCGAGATAGCGGTAGGTCAGGCGCACTTCCTCGCCGACCTTGGCGTGCTCGTCCACCTCGAAGGGGAGGGCGGCCGATTTCGAGAACACGTTGAACGAATCCACCGCCACCTCGATTTCGCCGGTGATCATCTTCGGGTTCACCATGTCGGCCGGGCGCGCCAGAACCTTGCCGGTGATCTGGATGACCCATTCGGCCCTGACTTCCTGCCCAAGCTTCAGCACTTCCGGCTTTTCGGTGTCGAAAACGATCTGGCTCAGGCCGTAGCGATCGCGCAAATCGATGAACATCAGGCTGCCGTGATCGCGGCGGTTCTGCACCCATCCGGCAAGGGTGACGGTCTGGCCGGCGTGCGACTTGTTCAACTCCCCACAGGTGTGCGTGCGTTTCATGTCTCGGTGTCCTTAGTATGGGTTATGGAAAAAATGTAAGATTGCAGATTGAAGATTTAAGATTTATTCCGAAATAATTCTTAAATCCGCAATCTGCAATCTTACATTACTAAAACGCTGTTTGTTCCCGCCCCGGTCCGTACGAGATGCTTGCCACGTCGACCTCGAGGAACTCGGAAATGCGGTTGACATAGGCGGCCGCCTCGGCCAGAAGCTCGGCCCGGGTCTTGCAGGGCGGAAGATCGGTTTTCCAGCCCGGGAAGGTTTCGTACACCGGTTCGCAATGCTTCAGCAGGCTGACGTCCGACGGGAAGTCGGAGGACACCTCGCCCTTGATTTTGTAGGCGGTGCAGATTTTCAGTTGATCGAACTGCGACAGCACGTCCAGCTTGGTGATGTGGAGCCGGGTCACGCCGTTGACGCGCTGGGCCAGCCGCGCCACCACCAGATCGAGCCAGCCGCAGCGGCGCGGGCGGCCGGTGGTGGTGCCGAATTCGTCCCACTGGTTTTCGCCGGTGCCGCGCAGCTTGCTCGCGACATCCTCTCCGGCCTCGGTCGGGAAGGGGCCGGAACCGACCCGGGTGGTGAACGCTTTCAACAGGCCGTGGACGTCCTTGATTTTGGTCGGCGGAATGCCGGTTCCGGTCAGGCAGCCGCCGGCGGTGGTGTTGGAGCTGGTGACGAAGGGATAGGTGCCGAAATCCACGTCCAGCATGGTTCCCTGCGCGCCTTCGAGCAGGATGCTCTTGTCCTCGCGCATGCAGCCGTGGAGAAAGGCGACCGTGTCGGCGATGAGGGAGCGGAGCTTGTCCACCGCCGCGAACACCGCGTCGGCCGTTTCCTGTTCGGGCAGCGGCTTGCCGCCGAGAATCTCGATCATTTGGTTCGCTTCCGCCTGGGCGGCGAGGAAGCGTTCGGCAAACACCTTGGGATCCCGGGCATGGTGCCAGCGGATGCCGCAGCGCTTGACCTTGTCGATATAGGCGGGGCCGATGCCCTGGCGGGTGGTGCCGATGTGGGAATCGCCGAGCTGGCCTTCGGCCAAGGCGTCGATTTCCTTGTGCCACGGCATGACCATGTGGGCGCGGTCGGAGATGAACATGCGTTTTTCCGCGTCGGGCGCGTTTTCTTTTATGCGGGCCAGTTCGTCGGTCAGGCGGATGGGGTCGGCGACGACGCCGTTCCCGATGACGCACACAACGCCTTTCCGGAGGATTCCCGAAGGGATGAGATGGAGGGCGAATGCCTTGCCGCCGATGACGACGGTATGCCCCGCGTTGGCGCCGCCCTGGCAGCGCACAACCACATCGGCCTTCTCGGCCAGAATATCGACGATTTTGCCTTTCCCCTCGTCGCCCCATTGCATGCCAATCAACGCGCTCACCGTCATCGATGCGTTTCCTTTCCATGTTTTTTGGGTTGCTTGGGCCGGACAGAGGCCCAAATTCCAAATTTCTCATTATCCCTATAATGGGGGACTCGGTAAAGAAAAAACCCCGGCATTGCCGGGGTTGTGGAAAGCATTTGGACATGACTGGGCTATTCTCCTACATTGGTCAAAATTTTTTGAACCAGTTTGTTAGAATAGCGAGCACCCACAAGTATCAAACTTTCAGTGTACGGACGCATGGCGGGAATTACTCCGAGGCGTTTGGCCCTGGTCAGCAAACCAAGAAGTCCCATCACATTCAGGCCCAAGGCTTTGGCAAATCGCCTGCCTCTGCGATCGTCAAGGCAAATATAACGCACCTTTTGCTCCAATGCAAGTTGAATTGCCGCCGCCTCGCCATCATCAAGCGTCATGCGAATATAGGCGGGCAGAGGCTCTCGAAGCGGGCAGATTTCTACCCAAGGCACCTCGACCGGCGGATGTCCATATTGTGGACCGGCTGCCAATTCTTGAAATACGTTTGGCGGAGCGATGTAATGGAACGGCAGTTCTTTCAACAATGCGAGCGCGTCGATTTTGGCAAGGAGAATCAATGGACCGGAATCCATGACAATTTTCTCATTCGCCATTGCCAAACCTCAATTCATCCTC
>JAVBRW010000047.1:0-5890 GCA_031547475.1 Planctomycetota bacterium | reverse complement strand
GGGATGATGGGGGCGGTCAGGGACGCTGCGCAGATGAGGCCGGTGCTCCGCGCCTTGTCGTAGCCGCACGCCACCATCATGGGGACCAGGACGGCGCCGAGGGCGGACACGTCGGCGATGGCTGCGCCGGACATGCCGGCGAAGATCATGGATGCGAGGATGGCGACATAGCCCATGCCGCCGCGGAACCGGCCGACTATCAGTTGTCCGAACCGGATTAGCCGGCTGGAAATGCCGCCCGTCTTCATGATTTCGCCCGCCAGCATGAAGAAGGGGATGGTGGTGAGGATGAAGTTGTCGGAGCCGGTGAGCATCTGCTCCGCCAGCAGGACCGGCTCCAGCATGCCCATGAACCAGAGGAGGACGATGGAGCAGGTCATCAGGACGACGGCGACCGGCATGCCGGTGACGAGGAGGACGAACAGAGAGATGAGGAAAACGAATAGTTCCATGCTTTACTCCCCCTTCGCCGGGCTGGCGAGCCGTTTCACTGTGACGACGGTATCGCGGACGGTGAGAAGAAAACAGACGATCGAGGCGATGACGATGGCGGTGACGATGACGCGGTAGGGCAGGCGGGTAAGCTGTCCGTAGGCGGTTTCGCTCTCGATGAAATATTCGACGCTGCCCTTGATCAGGAAGGCGAAGGCGGCCAGGGATATCACCTGGACGATGAGGGACATGATGGTCGCCACTTTCGGGGAAAGCCGCTCGGTGACGACGGTCACCGCGATATGCTCGTGCTTGTTGTATACGGACATGATGCCGAGGAAGGACAGCCAGATGAAAAGATAGCGGAGGATTTCTTCCGCCTGGATGATTCCCGAGTGGAACACATACCTCAAAAATGTGTTCGTGGTGACAATCAGCACCATGAGCGCCAGTATGCATACACACAGCAATCTGTATGCTCTGCCCGACGATGCCAGCAAATTCTTCATAGGCCACTCCTCCCTTGGCAAAAACCGAACCGCAAAAACGAAGCGCCCGCAAAATGCGGATATATATGATCACCGCCGGATATTCCAAAATGGAACATCGGCGTCGCGGCGCATATATGGCAAAGTAACCGCTGATCGGTCAACGGCACAGGGAGACGGGGCAAATTTGATTTGCGATCGTACAGCACTGTGATGGGCGAGGCGCAGGCGCGCGACGGAAAACGGGTACGCGGGCGGAATGGAAATGGCGCCTGCTTTTTTAGTACCATACTATCATACTAGCGGCAAGTGTGATAGTATAGCAATACTGTTCTTTTTTTGGTTTTTTAATGCTTTCGTGTGTGAAAGTAGTGATAGGCAATCTGTTTTTCCGCTATGCCCAAAACCAATTCGCTTTGGGTATAGACCCAAAGCGAATTGGTTTTGGCCAAACGTAAATCCCAAGCCCAAAGCGCGTGCGAAGGTTATAGGGTTGAATAACCGAAAAGCATACGCGTTTTGGTATATACCCAAAGCGAATTGGTTTTGGGCAAACGGAAGCGCCCATTGGTTATTTATCAGGCCAATTCGATTTTCTGGAAATCCTTGACACTTTCGAGGATCGGCGCCATGCATTCCTCCTTCCGGGATGCATAGTGGGCCTTGTTCTCCACGAACATGTTGTTGCCTTCGGTGTCGATGGAAATGATAAGCGGGCCGAATTCCTTGACCTTCATTACCCACAGGCATTCCGGCATGCCGAGCTCGCGCCAGAACACGTCCTCGATTTTTTCCACCTGGGTTGCGGCCGACACCGCGCAGCCGCCGGGGAACACGCAATGGATGACCTTGTGCTTGCGGCAGGCTTCCGACGTTTTTTCGCCCATGCCGCCCTTGCCGACCAGAATCTTCACGCCGGTGAGGCGGATGAAGTCGGCGGCGTCGTCCTCCATGCGGATGGAGGAGGTGGGGCCGATGGAAATCATCCGGTTGTCGCCGGGCGCCTCCTTGATGATGGGGCCGGCGTGGAAAATGCCGATGCCGGTGAAGTCGACCGGGCATTCGAGCCCTTCGTGCACCACGCGGTGGTGGACGTCGTCGCGGCCGGTAACCAGGGTGCCGTCGAGGTAGACGATGTCGCCGACGCGCAGATCGACCAGGTCCTCGTCCCGCAATGGAGTGGTGAGTATCTTCTTCATAGCGCGGCTCCTTTGTAGGTGGGCATTTCGTAGGACATGTCGGGGTTGAAGCGGATGACGCCGCGGCGGTGCGCGTAGCAGGCGGTATTGACGGCGCAGGCGATGGTGGCGGTGTGGCGGCCGGACGATTCGATATGCACCGCCATGACCGCCTGGTTGCCCCGGAGGCCCTGGGCGCCGATGCCGAGGCGGTTCAGCCCGTCTTCCAGATCCTTTTCCAGCTTGGCGCCTTTCGGGTGGTGGTGGCGGGTGCCGAGCTGCCGCAGGTACGCCTTTTTCGACAGCATGGCGGCGTTTTCCACATTGTGGCCGAGGCCGACCCCGACGATCAGCGGCGGGCAGGCGTTGATGCCGAGGCCGGCGACGGTGTCGAACACGTGGCGGACGATGGCGGCGTAGCCGTCGGACGGTTTGTAGACCTTCGACATGCCCGGGAGGCAGCAGCCGCCGCCGGCGAAGTAGGTGGTGAGTTCGAGCTGATCGCCGTCGGGCACGAGGTCCCAGTTGATCCAGGGAATGCGTTCGGCGGTGTTGTCGTTGGTGTTCCGTTCCTCGAAATAGTTCACCGTGTTCTGGCGCAGCGGCACGCTTTCGGTGGCGCGACGGGTGGCGTCGGCCAAGGCGTCGGCGACCATGTCGAGGTGGGGGAAGCGGGTGCCGGCCTTGACGTAGAAATGGAGGAGCCCGGTGTCCTGGCAGCAGGGGCGGCCCAGTTTGACGGCATTGTCGAGGTTTTCGAAATAGCTGTCGTAGATGACCTTCTGCATGGAGGTGTCCTCTTTTTCCCGCATCTCCCTGAGGCGGTTTTGCACATCGTCGGGGAGCCGGGTGCAGGACAGGCCCATGAACTTCTCCATGGTCTGGGTGAAGCGCTCTTTTATTTCCGGATCGGTCATGACAATTTCTCCACAATTACAGGCCCGCGCCTATGACCCGCGCAAGAATGCTTGCCAGCACGATGATGATGGCGCCGCCGAGCCGGGACGAAATCTGGGCGAACGGCATGAGTTCCATGCGCTTGGCGGCGCCGAGGGTGGCGATGTCGCCCGAGCCGCCCATGTTGGCCATGCACAGGCCGGCGGTGATGGCGGCCTCGACCGGGTAGAAGCCAAGCAATCTGCCCACGAACCACGGGCCGATCATGGCGCCGACGACGGTGGTGATCACCATGATGATGTAGGCGACGTTGGTGTTGGCCAGCACGACTTCGAGATTGGTATAGACGAAGCCGATGGAGAACAGAACGCACGGCACCTGCGCCTTGATCATGAAGGTGTACCACTGGTAGATGTCTTCCTCGAGGCCTTTCGGGAAAAGGCCGAAAATCTTGCACAGCGCGCAGGCGAGGATGGTCCAGGCGTAGTAGTGGATGCCGATGGGGATCATCTTGCTCAGGAGGATGCCGACGATGTAGAACAGGCCGGTGATGATGAAGCCGCGGCCGAGGCGGGCGACGTCGATGGGCTGCTTTTCACGGGTGATTTCGCCGATGCCGTTGCTGGTGCGCATGAGCTTGCCGTTGCCGGTGGTGGAGGGGAACTTGTTGCCGACGCCGTTCAGCATGCCGGCGCAGACCACGGCGAGGGCGTTGGCGAGCACGACGGCGGGCATGATCAGGGACATGTAGTATTGGTTGTCGCCGGCGGTCATGATAGTCGAATAGGCCGCCGCCGTCGGAACCGCGCCGGCCGAGGTGCCGCCGCCCATGATGGGCAGGGCGACAAAGAGGATTGCCTGGCGCCAGCCATAGCCCATGACTTCGCCGACGATGCCGGTGAGGCCGAACGCGACGACGATGCCGGACATGAGCGGAATGAAGTAGAGGGCGCCGGCCTTGATGAGGAGTTTCCGGTCCATGGTCAGGATGCTGCCGCAGATGAGGCCGCCGACCACCCAGCCGATGTAGTCCATGCTGGTGACGAAATTGCCGATGAGCTTGGTGGTGTTCTCGGGGAAGACCTTGAAATAGGCGAGAATGGCGGCGCCGAAAATGGCCACGAACGAGCCGCCGCCCAGATATTTCTGCACCGGCGGAATGGATTCGCCGATCTTGTCGAGGAAGATGCCGAACACCGAACAGACGGTGAAACCGCCCAGAAACCCGACCGGCGTCGAGTTGAAAATCACGCCCACCAGGGTGACGATGAAGAAAAGGGCGAAGTATTTGGCGGGAATGTAGGCGAAGAAGCCGGTTTCCCAAAATCCTTTTTTCTCCAAAGCGTTATCCATGTGCCTGTCCTTTCACAATCCTTGAAATTGTCGCACCGAACAAAATGAAAGCGGAAAAACGCGGTCGGGGCGCCGGCGCGCGCCACCGTACGCGGCCCCCCGGCCGGATTACTGATCCACGATGGAGCCGTCGATATGGAGGCGGGTGTTGATGGCGCGGCGCTTGAACGGGTATTTCTTCTCGACATCCTCCACCAGGTCGACGCCGATGCCGGGCTTGTCGGACAGCAGGGCGAAGCCGTTCTCGACCTTCGGCACCCAGGTGACCATGTCGGACTGCTTGAACGATTTCTGGTTCACCGAGTCGGTGCTGGTGTAGCGTTCTGTGGCCGATATGCCTTCGTGATCCGGCAGCTCCTGGATGGCGAAGTTCTCGACCATGGCCGCGACCTGCATGCAGGCGGCGGTGGAGATGGGGCTGAGCGGATTATGGGGCACGATGAGGGCGCCGTGCGATTCGGCGATGGCGGCGATCTTGCGGGCGCCGGTGATGCCGCCGCACACGCAGACGCTGGTGCGGGCGTAGGCCATGGCGTTCCGCGACAACAGCATCTGGAACTCCTGGATGGTGTGGATGCGTTCGCCGGTGGCAACCGGGACGTTGATGCGGGAGGCGACCATGCCCATGGAGTCGAAATTGTCGGGGATGAGCGGGTCTTCCAGGAAGAACGGGGTGTATTTCTCCACCTTGTGGCCGAAGGCGATGGCCTCGGCCGGTTTCATGCGGCGGTGCAGCTCGAGGCACAGATCGACATCGTCGCCGACCGCTTCGCGGATGAGGCGCACGCGATCGACCGCCTCGTTAATCATGCGGGCGTAGCTTTCGAAATACGGCTTGCTGCGCGGTTCGTCGAGGAAGGGGGAGAGGTGGCCGACCGCGTTGTAGCCGAGCTTCTTGGCGGTGACGCAGCACTCGATCAGTTCGTCGGTGGTCTCGCCGCTGACGTGGTAGTAGGTGCGGATTTTGTCCCGGCACTTGCCGCCGGCGAGCTGGTGGCAGGGCACGCCGTAGTGCTTGCCGGCGATGTCCCACAGGGCGATGTCGATGGCGCTGATGGCGCCCATGACGGCGGCGCCGCGGAAATGAAAGCAGCGGTACATGTACTGCCAGTGGTGCTCGATGTCCAACGGGTCCTTTCCGATCAGGTAGGTCTTGAACGATTCGACCGCTTCGCCGCTGGCGTTGAGGAAGCCCCAGGCCCCCGATTCGCCCACGCCGGTGATGCCCGCGTCCGTGAACACCTTCACATACAGGAAGGAGTTGACGGGAAGTACCTTGATGTCGGTGATTTTCATGCACACTTCCTTTCAAAGCAAAAAAGAATCGACAGAACGGGAATGCGAAACGCGAATGTCTTTACCCTATTTGACGCAGGGCAGGGTGGTGCCGCCGAAGGGCATGGCGATGATGCCGGCGCCTGCCCCCAGTTCGGCCAGAGCCGCCGCCAGGGCGGAGTCGATGTCGGGATACGGGTGGAAAAACAGGCGCCGGACGAAATCCGGGTCCATGTCCGACACCAGGAACACCTTGACCTTTTCCAT
>JAVBRW010000456.1:0-4862 GCA_031547475.1 Planctomycetota bacterium | reverse complement strand
CCTTTCAGTTGCGAATGGGCTGCGGAGCAAGGTTTTCGTGTGCGAAACGCGGGCGGCCACAAGGGCCGCCCCTACCAGTGATCGATGCGCTTGTCGTAACTTGAAAACCGAAACGACTCCGGTATATACCAAGGCGCGTATGGTTTTCGGTTATTCAACCCCATAACCTTCGCGCGCGCTTTGGGTTTGGGATTTACGTTTGTCCAAAACCAATTCGCTTTGGATATAATTGTTCATTGGTTCATTAATTCATCATTGTTCATCGTTACTTGTTCATTCGCTTTTGCCCTTGCCATCAACTCCCGCGCCGTCTCCGCCACCGTTTCCGGCCGTATCGCGGCCAGGGCGCGCTTGGCGGCTTCGCGGGCTTCGGGGGTGTTCAGCTTAATATCCTTTTCCTCGCCGGTGCCGAGGCTGGCGACATGGAGGCCGGTCGGCCGGGTGCGGGACGGGTTGGTGATGCCGAATATGACCGTGGTGGGAATGCCCATGGCGGCCGCCACATGGGCGCCGCCCGAATCGCCGCCGACAAACAGGGACGCGTTTTCCAGCAGGCCGGCGAATCCGTCCAGGGAGGTGGCGCCGGCCAGGTTGTGGGCGGCGGACTGCCCGCCGGCGATTCCGGCGCAGACATCGGACTGCTTGCCGCCGCCGGTGATGAGGACCGGGAGATCGAACTCGCGGTTGAGTTTTTCCACCAGGGCGCGGTAATGGTTGGGCGGCCAGTCCTTGACCAGGCCGTAGGCGCTGGCCGGGGCGATGGCGGCGTAGGGGCCGGTTATGCCCAGTTTTTTCAAGACGGCGGCGGCTTCGTCCCGGCCGCTTTGGCCGACCGACAGGCTGGGCAAGCGGTATTGGGCGAGGGGCGCCACTTCCTTGCGGCGGATTTCCATTTCCTCGGACAGGACAGTCTCGACCGATTGCGCCAGCCACAGGTAATATTGAATAAAATGCCACGATCGCTCCACGCCGCCGCAGGGGACGGGGTGGGTGAGAAAATAGCGCCGGCAGTCGAGATCGTAGCCGATGCGCTTCCGGGCGCCGGTCCGCCACATCCAGGCGGCGGTGGAAAGCGAGTTGGTCAGGAGCAGGCCGATATCGATTTTCGGGTTGATGCCGGCGTCCCGGACCAGCCGCCGGGTGTCGGACATGCCTTTGAGCAGCTTGCCGAATCCGCTGTCCGGCGCTTCGACAAAGCCGGCGACGCCGGGCTGGGCGGCGAACAGGCTTTCGAAAGCGGTCCGGCCGGACAGGTACATTTTCGCCGAAGGCAATGTTTCCCTGAGGTGGCGGAGGGCGGGCATGGCCATGACGCTGTCGCCCAGCCAGTTGGGCATGCGGACAAGTATGTTGATTGGATTGGGCAATGGACCGATCTCCCGGCCGCCGGGCGCGGCGGCGAATCCCCTTTCCCGAATTCACAATTTACAATTCACAATTCACAATTTTCCTGCAATAATTGTGAATTTCAAAACATAACTATAACCAAAATCCGTCTATCCTTTGTTTAGTTTTCCCGCCAGCCTGTCGATATGGGGCTGGATGACGGAATCGTCGTATTTGGGGAACAGCACTTCCGGCTCGTTCAGCGCATGGCCGCCTTGCAGCTTGCTTTCGGCGTACCAGTCGCCGGACACGGCGGCCGGGAGGTTGAGGAAGCCGCGCAATTTGGCGGACGAGGAAGGCATGAACGGGTTCATGAACACGGACAGCGCTTCGACGATTTTCATGCCGACATGCATGGTGCGGGCGCAGGCGGCCATATCGGTTTTCCTGGATTTCCACGGCTCCTCTTCGGCGAAATACTGGTTGCCTTTCTGCGACAAACGCATGAGGCGCTCGAGCGCGGCCTTGAAATGAAATTCCTCCAACAACTCGCCTATTTCGACGCGGGCGGCCTCTATTTCCTTGAGGACCGCCTCGCCGGCCGGGGTGGGGTGATCGATTTCCGGCATCTTGCCTTCGAAATACTTGTGGCAGAAGGTCAGGTTGCGCTGGATGAAGTTGCCGAGGTTGTCGGCCAGTTCGCCGTTGTTGTGCTGTTGGAACTGTTTCCACGAGAAATCGGCGTCGGCGCTTTCCGGCGCGATGGAGGTCAGGTAGTAGCGGAGCGGATCGGCGGGGAATTCGGACAGATATTCGTCCACCCATACCGCGTAATCCCTGCTGGTGGAAATCTTGTCGCCCTCGAGGTTGAGGAATTCGTTCGCCACCACCGCGTCGGGCAGCCGGTAGTCGCCATGGGCCATCAGCATGCCGGGGAAGATGACGGCGTGGAATACGGTGTTGTCCTTGCCGATGAAGTGGACGAGGCCGGCGTCCGGATCCTGCCAGAAATCCTTCCACTCGTCCGGATGTTCCATCGATTCGAAATATTCCCGGCTGAAGGTGATGTAGCCGATGGGGGCGTCGAACCACACGTACAGCACCTTGCCCTCGCCTTCCGGCAGCGGCACCGGCACGCCCCACTCCATGTCGCGGGTGATGCCGCGTTCCTTGAGGCCCTGATCGAGGAGGCCGTAGGAGAAGCGCTTGACCGATTCGCGCCACTCGGGATGGGCGTCGAGGTATTCGCGCAGGGCGGACGAGAACGAATCGAGGCGGAAATACCAGTGATCGGTCTGGCGCACCTCGATATGCCCGTGCGATTCGCGGCCGAGGGTTTTACAGACCATGCATTCGGGATCGACAAGTTTGGTGGCGTCGATGGGGCGGCCGCATTTTTCGCACTGATCGCCGCGGGCGCCGGGGGATTTGCAGTCCGGGTAGTGGCAGGTGCCTTCGATATAGCGGTCGGGCAGGAAGCGTTCGCACACGGTGCAATAGACCTGTTCGCCGGTCTTTTTGACAATATGCCCGCGCTCGTAGAGGCGGAGGAAAAAATCCTGGGCGACCGCGTCGTGGCGCCTGGTGTGGGTGCGGCCGTAGACGGAGAATTCGACGTTCAGGCCGGCGAAGGCGTCGAAAATCGCCTTGTGGTAGCGATCGACGATGTCCTGGGGCGCGACGTTTTCCTTGAGCGCGGAAAAGGTGATGGGGGCGCCGTTTTCGTCCGAACCGCAGATGAAATGCACTTCCTTGCCCCGGAGACGCAGATAGCGGACCGCCTGGTCGGCCGGCAGGTAGGCGCCGGCGACATGGCCGATATGCAATCGGCCGTTGGCATAGGGAAGGGCGGCGGTGATAAGGATTCTCTGCTTGTTTTTCAGATCCACGGAACGCTCCTGTATGGGAATACGCGAACGATTGCCCGGACGCGCCGCCGGACAAAATCGAAACCAGTTTCCTATTGTAGTGGACTTTTAAGGAAAATCAAACAAACCGCCGTTTGATTTTCCTTAAAGTTTCCAGGGTTCTCTTTTTGTCACCACTTCTTGAAAGCTCGACTATTGTAGATAATTTCGTATGATGTGACAACAGGCAAAAACGTTTGGGTTTCGGAAAGCGCGGAGAGGGTGGAATATCCTCCGCAATCAATAACAACAATTATCCAAGGGCAGGGGCGGCCCTTGTGGCCGCCCGGGTTGCAATCGGGAATTCGCTGCCGGCATAGGGACGGGGCCGGTGCGCCATGCGAACGGTTTTCCCGAAATCGCGACGCCGTTTCCGATTGAAGCGAGGGCGGCCGCAAGGGCCGCCCCTACCCATGAATGACATGTTTTGGGCGGACCATGAGCGAACCGTTGTTCGACACAATCCACTGCGAAGACTGCCGGACCGGGCTGAAACGGCTGCCGGACGAGTCCGTTCATCTCATCCTCACCGACATTCCCTACGGAATCGGGGTCGACGAATGGGATGTCCTCCACGACAACACCAACTCCGCCTATCTCGGCAGCAGTCCGGCGCAGAAAAAGGCGGGCGCCGTGTTCAAAAAGCGCGGCAAACCGCTGAACGGCTGGGCCGGTTCCGACCGGCTGGCGCCGCGCCAGTATCATGACTGGTGTCTCGAATGGGCGGGTGAATGGCTGCGGGTGCTGAAGCCGGGCGGACAGGCGCTGGTGTTCGCCGGCCGCCGGTTCGGCCACCGCTGCGCGGCGGCCCTGGAGGACTCGGGCTTTGTTTTCAAGGATATGCTGGCCTGGATGCGCGAACGCGCACCGCACCGGGCGCAGCGGTTGAGCGCCGTGTTCGACCGGCGCGGGGACGGCGGCAATGCGAAACAATGGGAAGGCTGGCGCATCGGCAACCTCCGTCCGACCTTCGAACCGGTTCTCTGGTTTGTAAAACCGTACAAAATCGGGACGACCATTGCCGACAATGTATTGCGGCACGGCGTCGGCGCCTTCAACCAGTCCGCGTTTTCCTCCTACGAATCCTCCCCCGACAACGTCCTGACCGGCGCGTTCGCCAAAGGCGAAAAAAAGTGCCACCCGACCCAGAAACCGCTGGCGGTGCTGCGTTCGCTCATCGAACTGACCACCGCGAACGGCCAGGCGGTGCTCGATCCGTTTTGCGGATCCGGCTCGACCCTGGTGGCGGCGAAAGGGCTGGGGAGAAGGCACGTCGGGTTCGAGGTCGACGAGCGGTATTGTGAAATGGCGCGGAAAAGGCTTGCGGAATTAACGATGAAGAATGAATAATGAACAATGATGGGCTAATGATTCAATGAACAATTATTCTGCGACAAAGCGGCGGGACAAAGATAATTGTTAATGCCGCGTTGCAGCATTAGCCCATTATTGATCCCATGATTTCTAAAGTTATTTGGGTTCCTTGCCGTCCGGGTCAATCCCGAATTATCCCGGCACAACTTCCCGCTCGGGGTGCAGCAATTGTTTATCCCGCCGGGATGACGTGTACGATGTGCGCGGCGCCGGGGGGGGTGGTGAGCGGGGGCGAGGCGCGAGCCGCCGCGCCCC
>JAVBRW010000308.1:0-19253 GCA_031547475.1 Planctomycetota bacterium | reverse complement strand
GCACACCCCCATCCTCGTCATTCCGGCGGTAAAAACAGTCGCTGCATCCTTGGCGGGAGGTTGAGCCGGAATCCAGCGGAATTGCCAATGATGGCAGGACAAACCTCTTCTATCACATGGCTAAAACGCTCACTTAACAATGTTCCAGGCATAAAAAACACAGTGGCAGTGGAATCCGATTCCGCTGCCACTGTTCATATTCAGAATTGCGATTCAACCCCCATCAAAACGCCGGCACAATCCCCCTCGGCACCAGTTTGGTCTCGATGAATTCGCGCACTTCCGGCGACTGGACCGCTTTCACCAGCGCCTTGGCGGCCGGGCTGTCCTTGTCCGCTTCCCGCACCACCACCACGTTGGCGTAGGGCGAGTCCTTGTCCTCGATGATGATGGCGTCCTTGGACGGGATCAGCCCCGCCTCGCTGGCGAAATTGGTGTTGATGACGGCGGCCACGACATCGTCGAGAACGCGCGGCAACTGGGCGGCGTCCATTTCCTTGATCACCAGCTTCCGGGGATTTTCGGTTATATCCCTGGCCATGACCAAATCGCCCGGTTTCAGCTTGATCAATCCGTTCTTTTCCAGCAGCCGGAGCGCCCGCGCCTCGTTGGTCGGATCGTCCGGCACCGCCAGCATCGCCCCTTCCTTGATCTCGTCCAGCGACTTGATCTTTTTGGAATAGAGCCCGAGCGGCTCGATATGCACCTTGGCAATCCAGGCCAGGCCCAGATGCTGTTCCTTGTTCATGTTTTCCAGATAGGGAATGTGCTGGAAAAAGTTGGCGAACAACTGCTTCTCCGCCAGCGCCGTGTTCGGGATGACGTAGTCGGTGAATTCCTTGATCACCAGGTTGTATCCCTCCTTGGCCAAGAGCGGCTTGGCGACCAGCATGATATCCTTGTGGGGGAACGGGGTGACACCGACGACGATGTCCTGGGCGGCCATGGCGGCGGCGCACAAGCAGAACGCAAGCGACGCGGACAACAGCAGTTTCCTCATTTTCAATCCTCCCGTTGGCAAGGCGGCGTCAACGCAGCCGCTTGTAGACAAAACCGCAAATCGTTTGTATCGACTGCACCATGATCAGCAGAATGACGACGCAATACACCATCACATCCTTCTGGAACCGGCGGTATCCGTAGTTCACCGCCAGATCCCCGACACCGCCGCCGCCGACCGTGCCCGCCATGGCCGAGTAGCCGAGCAGGGTGATGGCGACGACCGCCATGTTGAGGACGATGGCGGGAAGCGCCTCCGGCACCATGACTTTCCAGACGATCTGCATGTCGCTGGCCCCGAACGAACGCGCCGCCTCGATCACTCCCTTGTCGACCTCGAGAAAGCAGCCTTCGATGATCCGGGCGACGAAGGGAATGGCGCCGATGGTCAGCGGCATGACCATGGCGGAGCTGCCGACCGTGGTGCCGATAACCATGCGGGTGAAGGGAATAATGGCGATCAGGAGAATGATGAAGGGAAACGATCTGCCCAGGTTCACGACCAGGTCCAAGGCCCGGTACGGCCGGAGGCGCGGACGAATGCCCTGCGGATGGCAAAGAATCATGACAACGGCGAGCAGGAATCCGAACAACACGGAGAAAGTGGTCGACGCGGAAACCATGTAGATGGTTTCCCATGTCGTTCTCCACAGGTCGGGGCCGACCTCGGCCAGGCGCTCGGACAGGCGCGTCCACCAATCCAGGTTTTCGCTCATTCCTTCGCCCCCTTCGGATTGTCCAGCACCTGCCAGAACAATTTGTTGTCCCGGAGATATTTCTCCACCTTGGGAAAATCCTCCTGTTTCACATTGATGATGATGACGCCGAACACGTCGTCGAGGTAGCGGTCGAGGCGGCTGCCGGCGATGGAAAAGCCGATGTCCAGTTCGCGCGCCATGGCGGAAAGTATGCCTTCCTGCGAAATGGTGCGGGGGAACATGAGCCTGATGTTGACGCCGCCCGGAATAAGCGTGTAATCCTCGTCCGCGAATTTTTTCAATTTGTCCGGGAGCGTGAGGAACAAATCCTCCGTCTTGCCCATGACCTGGGTGACGCCGCCGTCCAGCAACAGCATGCGGTGGCACAGGCGCTTGACCACCTCCATCTGGTGGGTGACGATGACGATGGTCAGGTTCAGGGCGCGGTTGATGCCGTCCAGCAGTTCGAGGATGGACATGGTGGTTTTCGGATCGAGGGCCGAGGTCGCCTCGTCGCACAGCAGTATGTCCGGCTTCAGCGCCAGCGCGCGGGCGATGCCGACCCGCTGTTTCTGGCCGCCGGACAGGCTTTGCACCCGCGCCGTCCGCTTTTCGGTCAAGCCGACCATTTCCAAAAGCTCCGGCACCCGCCTGTCGATTTCGTCCGACGGCGTTTTCCATACCCGGAGCGGGAAGGCTATGTTGTCGTACACGTTTTTCCGCGCCATCAGGTTGAAGGTCTGGAATATCATGCCCATTTTGCGCCGGAGTTCGAGGAGTTCCCCGTGCGGCAGCGCGCCGACCTCCTTGTCCATAACTTTCACGCTGCCCCGCTGGTAGGGTTCGAGGCCGTTCAGGCAACGGAGCAGCGTCGACTTGCCGGCGCCGGAATGGCCGACAATGCCGAAAATCTCGCCCCGGTCGACCGACATGTCTATGTTGTCGAGCACGCGGTGATCGCCGAAATATTTGTACAAGCCGGAAACTCTAATCATGTTCGACAGGCGTCCTTTTGATCGAACCGGGGTAAAATTTCAAGAATATACCATATCGCGGTTCGCCGGCAAAGCTTGAATCGCGCGAATAAAAAAAATCATTCCGCCTTCGGGGCGGAATGAGGATGATTTTTGCGTGGTTGCGGCGTTTTGACGGCCATTTTCATCATTCGGGCAATTCCGCCACCGGCATGGACACGACGCGCATGATGCAGGTGGTGTTGCCGTGGTGCTTTCCCGGCGCCGACATTCCCGCCCCGGCAAGGCGCTTTTGATCTTCCGACACGATGTCCCGCAAAACAACCAGTCCGCTTGAACCGGTGACCCCGTCTTTATGCATCAGGGCGCTCATGTTTTCTCCTCCCGGCAGAATCGGCCGCTGTCCGCGCTTCGGTCCGGCGTCCGATTATTTCCTTCCTTCGCCTCCATTTGTATAATCGGACGCCGCCGGGATAAATTGAGCGAAAAATTCCCTTTCCGAAAAGTCATGAAAACCACAACAGCCGCCGTCCCGACAACTCCACGAGGAACAAGAGGATAATCAACGCGATAATCGGTCCCGCCACATCGCCTCCGGCCGGCCGCGCCGCCACCGCCGACCGCCGGATGCGCGCCACGTCCACTCCTTCGCCGCCGCCGGTCAGGGCGGCGATTTCGGCCAGCGCCGCCTTGCCTTCGCCCGGCGGGCGCTGGGCGAATTCGCGGCTGTAGGACACCGTCACCGGCGGCGCCGCCGCCACGCCCTGCCCGCCCAGGTCGGCGATGGCCAGGTAATGCCCGGGCACGGGCAAAGCCGCCGACGCTTCGGCGCGGTCCGGTTCGGTCCATTCCAGCGGCGCGGAAAGGGCGATTCCGCCGGGGCCGAGCCATTCCACCCGCGACGCCTTCTGGCGGACCGCGCGCGCGGCGGCGGGCGGGAATTCAAAGGTCACCCGGGCGCGGCCGTCGCGGTTTTCGGCGTACGCCTTGATCTCGGCCAGGTTCAAGCCGCCCGCCAGCCGCCGCGCCAGCGCGACGATCAGGCCGGGCGCATCCTGCCATGCCGAGAAATTGCCCGAAAATTCGCCGTCCGCCTCGAACAGCAGGGCGCCGACCGCCGCCCTGCCGCCGAAACGCGTGGCCAGCATGGGCGTGCCGTATTCATCGTCCAGGTTCATGTAGACGGTGGCGCTTTCCCGGGCGGACGACACGTTGAACCCGTCGATGATGGGCGGCGTCAGGGCGGTGTCGACGCCGAGATCGGCCAGAGCGCCAAGGAGGCGCGGCCGCACCCGCTCCTCGATGAAGCCGCGCCGCGATATGCGCATCACCTCCTGCGTGAACAGGGCGGGAAGGCCGCCGGCATGATTGGAGAACAACGCTTCGCCATCGCCCGCGCGGGCGAGATCGCGAAGGAAGGCGGCGTCGGAGTCGCCCGGCGCCCCCATGGCGATCACCGACAGCCTGACGCCCCGGCCGAGCAAATCCTTGGCCAAATCGATGCAGCCCTCCTGCTCCTCCGCGTCGGAGGCGTCGGCGAACAGAATGATGTGGCGGTTCGGCAGGGTGGATTTCATCACCTCGTCCGCCGCCGCTTTCATGGCCGTCAGGCAGTAGATGCCGCCGCCCAGCGATTTGATGCCAAGGACGGCGTGCGCCAGCGACTCGGCCGCGTCGGCCCGGCTCAGCGGCACCACCTGGTGCGCCGCCGTGTCGACCGCGAACACCGCCACCTCGTCCTGCGGCGACAGGAGGCGGATGGATTCGGCCGCGCCGAGGTTGGCCAAATCCATTTTGCGCCTGCCGTCGCCGGCGGACATGTCCATCGAACCCGAGCGGTCGAGGGCGATGGCGACCGCCATGGCGTTCCGGCGGCTTTCGTGCCGGAGTTCCATATCCACCGGCAGCAGCGGATCGAGGGGCGAGCGGTGGTAGCCGCCGACGCCGAACGCGTTCGGCCCGCCGGTGACCAGAAGCGAAGTCACGCCGCTCCGCACCGCGCCAGCCAGCGCGTCGGCGCTCCGTTCCGGCAGGGACGAAGCGGGGCAGTTTTCCAGAATCACCAGCTTGTACGGGACGAATTTCGCCGCTTCCCGGGGAAAGGCGCGGGGGGAAACGGTATCGACCGGAATGGCGGCGGCGGCGAGAGAACGGCCGATCAGGCCGCTGTCGCCGTCGGGCGTCACCAAGAGGACGCGGGGCGCCCCGCGCACCGGCAGGAGCGCCTGGGACAAGTTGTTTTCGCGAACCCGATCGCCCGCCAGCCTGACGTGGAGGCGGTATTCGAGCATGCCTTCGGCGTCGGCGGTGTCGCGGGCGAAAAAGGTGTTGTCGCCCCGGCGCAATTTGACTTTGCCGCCCGCCAGCGCCATGCCGTTCCGCGACAGCACGTATTCCGCCTCGCACGGCGTGTCGGCCTGGATGGTATAGCGGACCAGCCAGGCGGATCGCGGCTCGGCCCGCTCCGGCACGGCGATTTCCCCCGCCGCCGCATCGATGCCGCCGCCGCCGTCCAGGTGCCGGAACCAGACCGGCGCCGATTCCGCGTCGACGCTGTGCGCCGGACCGGCGCCGGTCAGCAGCCCGTCCGACAGGCAGAGGATGGCGGTGCGGCGATCGGGTGCGCGCACCGCTTCGGCCAGACGGAGGGCGGCGGCGATATTGCTTCCCTGGTTGAAATCGTCCGGCACGGCGGCGCCGGCGGCATGGGCGTCGAACGCCTGTTCGACCGCCGCCTCGACGCCGAAGCCGATTATGGCGAGGCGATCGTCGGGGTGCTCGCCTTTGCGGAGTTGGGGCATTATTTCCCTGAGCATTTTCCCGGCCGCGTCGCCGCAGGAGGCGGAACGATCGACCAGCACGATGAGATCGGTGTCGGAGCGGTCCAGTGCGAGGCGCGGCCCGGCCAGCGCCACAACCGCCAGCGCGGCGATGAGCATGCGGAGAATTGTCGATACCGCGGCACGGCGAATGGTCCAATACCGCCACACCAGCGGCAGCAGAAGCAGGAGAACGAGAAGCTGGGGATGGTGAAATGTCAATGCCGGCATACTCTATTCACACCTGAAATTGGCTAGAAAATCGAAGCTATGCAAACCAGGATTCAACACCGGTACAATAAGGAAAACAACCCGACTCCGTCATCCCGGCGCTACAAACCTCAAACCGGGGCAAGAACGTATTAAAACCGGGACCCAAGTTTTTGTCGTTCGCTACAAAACGTTTTCGCCTGTCGAAATGCATTGGATCGGGTTACAGCAAAGGTTTCACAATTTGGGTCCCGGCTTTATTGCGTTCGGGGTGCTGCATGCGCTTCCCCGCCGGGATGACGATGTTGTGGTGTTTTTCCTTGTACCCAATTCATCGCCAAAAACGCCAGTCCGACAAGTAACGCAACCCAAGTCAGATCGATTGCCCCGCCGGCGTCGCCGGCCAAGCCCGAACGCATCTGTTCCGTCCGGCCGGACAAAACGGTCGTGTCGGACGCCGAACCGTATAAAGGCAAAACAGCGATATTTCCCGCTGGCTGGCCATTGCGGCGCAGCTCGTACAGGCCGGAATCGGCGGGCAAAACCATTTCCCTGCCCGCCGGCGCGGCCAGCGTTTCGGCATTGCCGGCGTACAAGGCCAAATCCGCCTTGTCGGGTTGGCGGTAGCGGAGGCGTTCGCCCGGCAGATAATTCGTTTTGCCGAATCCGGCCCGGAGCGCGCCCGCCTCGGCGGCGATGTTCGTCATCAGGACCGGCCACGCCGGGCTCCGGGCAATCGTTCCCCGATCCGGCGCCGCGTTCAAATGCAGACGATCGCGGCCGGAGCGCCAGAATAGCGGCGTGTCGCCGGCGAGGATATACGCCTGCTCCACCCTGTCCGGAGCCTTCCGGGTAGCGATCACCCAGGGCTGTCCGGCCAGTTGGACATCGCGGCACAATGCCTGCCCCGAATCCACAATCAGCGGCGGCGCGAACACGCCGGGATTATCCGCTTCCGGCACTTCCAAGGTCAGCGATCCGCCCCGCTTTTCCGGGTCGGAAGTGATCAGCAGGTCCGGCCCTTCGGCCGCTGCCACGCAGCCCGCCGCTTCCATGCCGAGACGGAAATAGCGTTCCGCCTCCGGCCGCAATCCGGCGAAGCCGAACGTCACCGGCCGCGACGACACGGGCGCGACCAGCGCGACGGAATCATCGGCAATACTGTCGTCGCCGCTTTCGATGCGCAGGCGAAGCGCCGAGCCGCCGGCGCCGTGCAGACGGGTTTCCACGTATTTTTCTTCCCCCGGTTCGAGATCCAACTGTTCGGCGAACAAATCCACCTCGGATTGTTCAAACCCAATGCGGAGGCGGACGCGAACCGGCTTGTCGCCGTAGTGCACGACCGACGCCAGGAGCGTTTCGCCCGCCCCGTCGTCCGCAGGCATGCGCCAAATGCGGCCGAACGCGCTGTTGCCGCCCTTCCCCGCCAGGCGGTGAACCGTTACGGCACAATCGGCGACGCCGAGCTGTGCTTCCTGGTTGGTGATGACACGCATATCGAGACCGGGGCCGTAGAGCTGGCGGACCAGCGCCACCGCGTCCCGAAGATTGCCCGAGCGGGCGGCGGGCCGGTAGCGGGACAGCAGCGCGGCCGCTTCGCGGGGCGGCGTTCCCATGCCGGCCAGTTGCGCCGGTTGTTCGCCCGCCAGCCACACGGCAACACCGGCGCTTGCGTCGGCATCCCGCACAATGCTTTCGGCCAGGCTGGCCGCTTCGGCGCCGCCGCCGCGCGAGCGCATGGCGAAACTGTCGTCCAGCACCACCACCATCTGCCGCCCGCCGGCGAGGCGGAACGCCGGGCCGGCCAGCGCCAGGCCGAGAAACAGCGCCGCCAGCATGTCGAACCAGAAGCGTTTCCCGAAAAGCGGCGGCCGGACCGTCCGCCCGCCACCCGCGTCCCGGGCCGGCGCGCCCCACAGAAACAGCCCGGTTACGGCCAGCGGCTTGTAGCGGCGGTAAAACAAATACAGCGCCGCCACCGCCGCCAAGGCGACGAGGCTCCACAAGCCGATCGGATTCGCCCAGAAAAAACCGTTCATTTCACCGTCACCACCCGTTCCTCCGCCAGCCGCTTGACCAGCGCGGCGCATGCCTTGTCGTCCAGATCGCCGTCCGGCGCGTCCAGCCGGAGCAGCCGCCCGCCGTGCCGCCGCGATTCGTCCTCCAGCATGTCCTCATGCATTTTCAGCCGGCGGCGGTAGCCGGACGCCGCCGCCTCGTCCAGCGACAAATCGAGGGACAAGTTTGGATTCTCCACGTCCCGCAAGCGATGGAATCCGCGCCAGGCCGGCTCCCGTTCGGACAGGGAAAGAATCATGATGGGCGCGAACGCCAAACTGCCCGCCGCCCGCCGCCCGAACCAGCCGGCCACGCCGTCGCCAAAGAGGAAATCGCTCACGAAAAAGCGGACCGCCCTGCCCGCCGGGGCCGGCGCCGCTTCGCTCCAGCCTTCGCCCCGGAAGGCCATGCCGCCCAGCGCCGCCGCGAACGCGTCGCCGAAAAAGCGCCCACCGCCGTGGCACAGCACCGGCCTGCCCTCGGCCGCCAGGGTGGCGGCGCGGAGAAAGGCGGCGACGAAAACGGCGGCCTGTTCCTTTCCCGGGTAGGCGCCCATGCTTGCGGAAGAGTCCACATGCAGCTCGACCAGCGGCGACACTTCCTCGCGGAACAGCTTGAGCTGCATCTGGCCGGTCCGCGCGTAGGCGCGCCAGTCGACCCGGCGCAGATCATCCCCGGGCTGGTATTGCCGGTAATCGTGGAAATCGATGGACTGGCCGTCGAGGCTGCCGGCGAATCCGCCGGCGCGGCCGCCCGCCAGTTGTTCCGGCGGCGCGATGCGGTAGCCGGCCGCCTGGCGTTCGGCCAGGCGCATGAGTTCAGGCCTGTCCATCGCCGCCCTTTCCCGAAAGGCGCCGGCGCAGGCCGGCGCCGAACATGACCGGGATCAACAGGACGAATTGCACCAGCATGAACACGTCGGCCCACATCCCGACCACGGGAAGCTGGCTGCGGGACAGGGTGGTGGCATACAGCAGGCCGGCCGGATTGGATGCGGCGGCGATATAGTGGAGAAGCGATTGATCGTCCTGAAAACCGGTGAGAATAATGGCGAAAACGCCCAAAAGGATGAAAACGATGTTGCCGAGAAGTATGGTCAGGGGTATCAGATTGGGGCTGCGCTTGTCCTTGGTGAACGGCAGGACGATGTAATAATGCAGGTTCAGCCCCATGGCCATCGCCATCAGGGGCGCCATGCCGGCGAAAACAATGCGCCATTCCTCGTCAAGCGTCCAGATTTCCAAATAATCGGCGATCACCATCGCCTGCAGGGCCAGAAGGATAACCACCGCGTTTACGGCGAAAAACGCGGCCAGCGACTGGATGCCCGGCTGCAGGAACAGGCGGGAAACCAGGCCGCGCCTCCGGTCCGCGCGTTCGGGCGGCGGCACCGGCACCGTGTGGGAAACGATGAGGAAACCGAGGGAAAAGGTGTAGGCGACAAAGCAGGCGGAGATGGCGATGGCTTCGAACAGGCCGAGGCCGAGGCGCATCCGGCTGTCGGCGTAATCGAACAGCAGCACCGCCGCTACCCCGCCGATCAGCGCGGCGAAGGACAGGGACAGCCGGGGCGCCGCGTCCCGGTATTCGGCCACGCTTCTGAGCCGCGACACGGTGGCGAAATAGAGGAACTGCGCCGCCAGCGTTCCGCCGACGACGATGGCGGCCAGCGTCATGAATTCGAATCCGCGGCGGTAGTCCCTGCCTTCGCCGAAGAATTCGACCACCACCCAGGCGAAATAGAACATGGCGATCAGTTGGACGACAAACACCATGCTGGCGACGATGCGGGACATGCTTCTTGCCTGCCGCTGCGTGGCCATCAGCAACTGCGGCGTCGGCATGACGAGCGCGGCCAGAAGGATGGCGCCGGCCATGCACAGCAGATCGAGGAGGTTGACGCCGCCAAGAAGGTAGGCGGTCGCCAGCATGGGCGAGGCGGCGGAAATCACGATCAGAGATACGCTCCAGGCGCCCATAAGCTTGCCCCGCACCAGCCTGGCCGGCGTCAGCGGCGACATCAGGGCAAGCTCGGTGGCGCGGTTGGCGAATTCGGCGCGGAAGCGTTCGAACACCAGGTTCGGCACCAGCGCCCCCACCACCACGGCCAGGAGCGTGATCAAAACGCCCAAAAGCGATCGCCCGTCGCCGCCCTTTGTGCCGGCGACCAGGGCATAAAGGATGGTCATCATCACGAGCGCGGCGACGGTGAGAAAATAGCCGGACAAAAGCAGCTTGCCCCGCGTGTACAGGCGGAGATCCCGGAGCAGCACCGGGTTTATCTTCCAGTCGAGGTGCTCCAGGAGCCGCCGCCACCGGGTGTCCCGGGCCGGGGCCGGTTCCATCGTGTCCGTCGTCATTTGCCGCCTCCCGTCATGACAATGAACGCGTCCTCCAGGCTCGACGCGGCGCTGTGGAAATCGCTGACCCTGAACCCCTCCGCCACCAGCCGCGCCAGCAGATCGGCCCGGTAGGCGTCGTCGCCGTGGTGCAGGAACATCACGCCCGCCGCGTCGGCGCGCGCATCGCCGATCCCGGGCGTTTCCGCCAGGAAGCGCGCCAAACGGCCGCACTCCTCCGGCGTCGGCGCCGCCAGCCTGACCGCCATGCGGGCGCCCTGGTCCACCGTTCTGCCGAGATTGCCGATGCCGTCGGAGACGATGAGGCGGCCGTTTTCGATGATGGTCACCGACCGGCACATTTCCGACAGCTCGGACAGGATGTGGCTGGAGATGAACACCGCCTTGCCGTTCTCCGCCAGCATGACGACAAGATCGCGGAGCTCTATCCGCGCCCGCGGATCGAGGCCGGCGGCCGGTTCGTCGAGTATGAGGACGCGGGGATCGTTCAGGAGCACGCGGGCGAGGCTGAGCCGTTGTTTCCAGCCCTTGGACAGCGACTCGACCAGCTTGCCGGCGGAATCGCCGAGGCCGGTGAACTCCATGACGTCGGCAAGGCGCCGCCGCCGCCACGCCGGCGTCTGGCCGTAGAGGCGGGAATAGAAATCGAGGTATTCGGCCACCGAAATGCCGGGATAGGAATCGAGGTAGTCGGGCATGAAGCCGATGGCGCGGCGGCACTGATCGGGCTCCAGGGTGACGGACCGGCCGTCGAGGAGGATGTCGCCGGCGTCGGGGATTTCCACCCCCGCCATGATGCGCATGGTGGTGGTTTTGCCGGCGCCGTTGGGGCCGATGAAACCGTGCACCTCGCCCGGCCGCAGCACGAACGACACGTTGTCCACCGCCCGCAGGCGGTCGAACGATTTCGACAAGCCGCGTATTTCCATCACCGGCGCGGATTCATTCATCATCGGCGGCCTCCCCGCCGTCGGCTGCGACAGCCACGTAGTAGTAGGCGCCGTCGATGCGACTGCCGTTCACGCCCCAATCGGCGATATACGGCAGGCCCGAACATTTGGCGACCACCTGGACCGCTTCGTGCGTAAAGTGAAGAGCGGTCATTTCGGACACTCCGTCGTACACCCGCCGCATATGTCCGCTCTCGCGTTCGACGATAAGCCTTTTCCGTTCGCCCGGCTTCACCCACTCGGCCCGGCCCACCCGGTTGTCCGGCAGCCGCGCGGTCACCAGGCTGATCTCGTACCCGAGGTTGTTGACCGCCACCCACTCGTCGCCGTCCTTCTCGATTTCCACATTCATGCGGCAGGCCACCGGCAGCGCCGCCAGCACGCCGCTGGCGGAACGGGGCTTGACCCAACCGGACGACAGCCGTTGGCCGTTGCCGATGCGCATCGCGTAGTTCTCGCTTTGCCAGCCGCGCCACATGGGATTCAGGAGCGCTTCGTCCGGATAGACGAGTTCGGGCGCGAAAAAGCCGGGGCGGATGCCTCGGGCGTCAACCAGCATTCCCTCGTCCGAGCCGGCGCGGCGGAACAGGACGGCGTGCTCGCGGTAGGTGCCGCCGAACCCTTCCCCCGCCATCGAGGCGGCGATGATGGCAAGGGTGCCGAACAGCGCGATGGCCGGCGTGGTGATGAAAAACAAAAGCGAATTGCGGCGCTTGCGAACGATATACCAATAGTTGAGCGGCCCCATCACCAGGCCAAGCAGGATGAGACAGGCGATCATGGCGGCGACCGACACGCCGCCCAGTCCCTCCAACAGCCACCACAGCGAACGCCGCTGCAGCATCAGGCTGTCCATGTCGAAGTCGAAGCGGTCGAGATAACCGGCCTTGGCGCCTTCGATAATCTCCGCCGCCTCGGCGGCGTTGGCTTCGGCCTGGCAATACACCCAGCCCGCCATCTGCCGATACCCTTTGGTCGCGCCGATGCGCGCGGTCGGTTCCGGCCGCGCCGCCAATCCCAGCGCCACCGCCGCCTCCTCGGCGCTTTCCCCCGCCAGCAGGACGCGGCCGCCGACCCATTTCACCCACATGCCGATGGCGTGGCGCTGATCGGGGCCGAGCCTCCCGGCCTCCGCCGCGTCCAGGATCAAGATGCCGAAAAGCGATGCGTAGGACTGCCACTGGCGGGGCAGTTCCTCGAGGCTGATTGTCTCGCTGGCGATGTCGTCGCCGCTGGACGGATTGGTGAACGCCGACAGTTCGCGCAGCATGAGGCCGTTGCCGCAAAAGGCCTGGAGAGGGTAGGAATTGTACTTGTAGGGATGATCGAAGGAATCGCGGTAAAACTCCCGTTCCACCGTCCTGCCGCCCGCCTCGCAGCGGATGCGCACGCTGGCGCCCTCGGTGGGAAGGGAGGCGAATTCCAAGCTGGCGGTCGAGTTGGCCCCGACGGCGGCGCTTTGCTCAATCGTGGCCGTATTCCCGTATCGGCTGGAAAAAACGCTGACATCCACCCGCGTCGGCCGCGACGACCGGATATCTATCCGCACCGGGATGATGGACGAGTATTGCCACGCCGCCGGCGCCTGGCGGATGAGGATTTCCGGATCCTCGCCCGCCGACGCACAGCGGCACAGCGCTAAAACGATGCATGCGATGAAGCACTTCTTCATGACAATCCCTTTTAATTCACAATTCACGATTCACAATTCACAATTAAACCGCACCGCAAACGTACCAGCTGGGGCAATTGTGAATCGTGAATTGTGAATTGTGAATTTTCAATTCCCCTGCCCGCCCGCGATGCGCGCCGCCAGCGAATTCGGCGCGGCGCGGGGCAGTTCGCCGGTGGCGGCCACCACGTCCTCGACCACCCGATCGCCGGTGACGCCGTCGAGGCGCGCCTGGTAATCCAGGACCAGCCGGTGCCGCAT
Source organism: Planctomycetota bacterium (assembly GCA_031547475.1). Classification (GTDB taxonomy): domain Bacteria; phylum Planctomycetota; class SZUA-567; order SZUA-567; family SZUA-567; genus JAJBSZ01. Next base: position 6,252 of record JAVBRW010000308.1, on the reverse strand, counting down.
GACCGGCGCGGCGACCGCCTTGACGTCCTCGAAGCCGACGGTCAGCCTGCCTTCCAGGAACGCGCGCGCGCGTGCCGCCGCCGCCATGCCGATGACGGCGCGGGGGCTGGGGCCGAAGCGTATCCAGCGCCCCGCCCCGTTGTCGCCCGGCCGGGCGGCAATCACCAGCCTGGCGATGTAATCGGCAATCGGTTCGGACAGCGGCATCTTCTTCACAGCCGCCATGGCGGCGAGGAATTCCGCCGGCGTCATCACCGCTTCCAGCGCCGGCAAATCGCCCCCCGCCTTGCCGGCCGCGATGTCGCGCAGCTGTTCCAGCCCCACCTGCCCGACGTCCAGCTTGAGCAGGAAGCGGTCCAGTTGCGCTTCCGGGAGCGGATACGTGCCTTCGAGCTCGATGGGGTTCTGGGTGGCGAGAACGGAAAAGGGAATCGGCAGCCGGTGGGTTTGGCCGAGCACGGTGACCTGTCCTTCCTGCATGGCTTCCAGGAGGGCGGACTGGGTTTTCGGGCTGGCGCGGTTGATTTCGTCGGCGATGACCAGATTGGCGAAAACAGGGCCCGGGCTGAATTCGAAATCGCGGTGCCCGCCGTTGTCCCGCAGCAGGTTCGAACCGGTGATGTCCAGCGGCATCAGGTCGGGCGTGAACTGGATGCGCTTGGCGATGAGCCCCGACAGTCGGCAAAACGCCCGCACCATCTGGGTTTTGCCCATGCCGGGAAGGCCCTCAAGCAGAATATGCCCGCCGGCCAGCACGCCGGTGAGGAACTGGCGGATAAGGGCGTTCTGGCCCAATATCACCCGGTTCAGTTCGTCCTCCATGCGGCCGAGGGAAGCCATCATCTCTTTTGCATCCGTTGTTTTTGTGGTGTCGGGCATATCTCATCCTTAAATTAATTCGAATTCATGATCGCCTGGAAGTACCGTTCCGCCGCTTTCGCCCGTGCCGGCCCCAATCCGGCGCCGGCGTCGCCGGCGCGGACGCGATCGGCGACCGAAGCGCCGGTGCGCTGCTGCGGGCGGAACTCTTCCGGCGTTTCGTCCGGAGCGGTGCGTTCGTCGCGGATTTTCATGCCCGGCGCCACGCCGGCGCCTTCGGGCAGCGCCTGGTAATCGAACCGCGCGCCCGCCTCGCCCGTTTCGCCGCCGAAGACAAGGGGCGTCGGACCGCCGCCCTTGCTTATGCCGCCCGTGCCGTACAGTTCGCCTTCCTCGACGCGGGACGCCAATTCGGCCAGCGAATCGGCCAGGGATTGCACGCGCCCCGCGCCTTCGCCCCGGCTGCCTTCGCCGCCGGTCTGGCCGTCCCCCTTTTCCCCGTCTCCCGTGCCGAACTGGGGCTTTCCCGCCTTGCCGCCGGCGGCGGAAGCGGTCTGGCCGGCATTGTCCGCCAAGGCTTTGAGCATCTTTTCCACGCTTTCCCGCGATACGGCGCCCGCATTCTTGCCGGCCTTTTCCGCCATTTGCCCGAGGCTGGCGGCGCCGCTCTCCCGCATCGCCTGATCGAGCGCGTCCCGCATTTCCGGCGGCAGCTTGTCGGCGCCGCCGGCGTTTTGCGCCATTTCGTTCCAGGCGGAAAACATTTCGGCTAGCGCTTTTTCCGCATCGGCGCGGGCCGGATCGGCGGCGTTGCCGTCCCGCAGCGCTTCCGCCGCTTCCAGCGTTTTCTCCAGCGCGTCCGCGCCTTTTTCCAAGCGTTCGGCCATGGCCGCCTCGATTTTGCGGCCAAGGGCGGACAGCGCCTCGGCCGCCGCTTCCGGGCGGTTTTCCGCCATTTCGCGCAGCGCTTCCAACTGGCGGCGCATTTCCTCCGCTTCGGGAGTGGGCAGAATTTGGTCCGCCGCCGCCTCGTCCACCCGATCTTCCAGCCGGGCGATGGCCTGCTCGAGGCCGGCGCCGGAGACATTCCGCGTCGGATCGGCCGCCGGCGCCAGCCAGGCGGCAATGATGAAAACGACGGGCCAGAGCATTTTTCCGCCGAGATGGCGGAGAGTGAAGGCGGGCAGCACGCGGAGCGGGACGGACGGCTCGGCGCCGGCGATGATGCGCCCGCCGGCGCGGTTTTTGCAATCGAGCCAGGCGTTGACGAATTCGGGCGAATACCAGCGGCCTTTTTGCGCCAGCAGATCGGCCGCGAGCAAGACGGCGAGGACAACCGCCCAACCGCCCGCCAGCACGGGAAGGGTAAGGAAGGTTGGGCGCAGCAATTTCATCCCCAAGAGCGTCACGCCGAACCCGTACAAGCACCACGGCGCCAGAAAGGCGAAGCGATCGAGGGCAAGGGCGAGGTTGAAGCGCAGCGTCGGGGGATTGGGCATAGGGATTATCCGATTTAAGAATGTCGATTTATGATTTAAGATTTATCCTTTTCATCGATGTATTTTCCCATGAAAACACTCCGTCCAATACCGGAAAGAACAGGACGGAAAAGGAAAATCTTAAATCTCAAATCATAAATCTTAAATTGCTCATTCGTCCTCCCGGGCTTCCAGCACGGCCAGAAACGCCTTCTGCGGCACGGTGACATTGCCGATGGCGCGCATCCTTTTTTTGCCTTCCTTCTGCTTTTCCAGGGGCTTCCTCTTGCGGGTGACGTCGCCGCCATAGCATTTCGCCAGCACGTTTTTGCGGAACGGGGTGATGTTTTCGCGGGCGACGATGCGGGCGCCCACCGCCGCCTGCAGGGCGACCTGGAACATGTGCTTGGGGATTTCCTTCCTGAGCCTTTCCAATATTTTCCTGCCCCTGACGTCCGCCTTGTCGCGGAGGCAGATGATGGACAGGGCGTCGACCGGCTGGCCGTGGATGAGGATGTCGACCTTTACCAGGTCGGCCGGGCGGTATTCGAGGAACTCGTAGTCCATGGTGCCGTAGCCGCGGGTCGCGCTTTTCAGCTTGTCGTAGAAGTCGAAGACGATTTCCGAGAACGGAATTTCGTAATGCAGCAAGGCGCGCCGGCCGCCGATGTATTCGAGCCCCTTGTGATCGCCCCGCCGCTCCTCGGCCAGCATCATGACGGCGCCGATGTATTCCTTCGGCACCATGACTTCGAGCCTGACGATGGGCTCGCGGATTTCCTCGATGAAGGACGGATCCGGCACATCGGCCGGCGAATGCACTTCGCTGACGCTGCCGTCGGTCCGCACCACTTCGTAGGTGACGTTCGGCGCCGTCTGGACCAGATCGAGATCGCTTTCGCGTTCGAGCCGCTCCTGGACGATTTCCAGGTGGAGACGGCCGAGGAAGCCGCAGCGGAAACCGTGCCCGAGCGCGGTGGAGCTGTCCGGGATGTAGTTGAACGAGGCGTCGTTCAGCGCCAGGCGGTCGAGCGCTTTCCGGAGGTTTTCGAAATTTTCGGTGGACGACGGATAGAGGCCGCAATAGACCATGCTTTTCGGCTCGACATAGCCCGGGAGCGCCTCGACCTTCGAGCCGGCGTCGCACAGGGTGTCGCCGACCTTGACCGAGCGGATGTCCTTCAGGTTGCCGACGACATAGCCGACCTGGCCGGCGGCGATGACCTTCGTCTGTTTCATGTTGGGGGCGAATATGCCGAGATCGGTCACTTCGTAGACTTTGCCGTTCGACATCATCTCGACCCTGTCGCCCTTCTTGACGTCGCCGTCGATGACCCGGAGGTAGGTGATGACGCCCCGGTAGTCGTCGTAGACCGAGTCGAAAATCATGCCGCGAAACGGCTTGGCCGGATCGCCCTTGGGAGGCGGGATGACTTTGACAATCTGCTCGAGAATGCCTTCGATGCCTTCGCCCGTTTTGGCGCTGGCGTAGAGCACTTCCTTGGCGTCGATGCCGAGGAACGAGACCAGTTCCTCGCACACCGCGTCCGGTATGGCGGACGGAAGATCGATTTTATTGACGACCGGAATGATGACGAGATCGTGGTTGAGGGCGAGGTAGGTGTTCGCCACCGTCTGCGCCTCTATCCCTTGCGACGCGTCCACCACCAGCAGAACGCCTTCGCAAGCGGCGAGGGAACGCGACACTTCGTAGGAAAAGTCGACGTGTCCCGGCGTGTCGATGAAATTGATCTGGTAGGCGTGCCCGTCCTTGCTTTTGAATTCGGCTGTGACCGGGTGCGCCTTGATGGTGATGCCGCGCTCGCGCTCGAGATCCATGTCGTCGAGGAACTGGGCGCGGAATTCCCGTTCCGAGACGAGTCCGGTCTGCAAAAGAATGCGGTCGGCCAGTGTCGATTTGCCGTGATCGATGTGGGCGATGATGGAGAAGTTGCGAATGAATTTGGTGTCCATGAGTTTCCCGTAAAAATCCTTGTATAAATATGGCAAGGCCCGGATGAGTCCGGGCCTTGGCGCATTGCCATTCCGACCGCGATTATACCGCATTGCCGGGCGCGGGCACAAGACTTTTTATCGATAGAAGTGGAAAAGGGGGTGCGCTTGACCAAGTGGGGTGAAAGAACTACAATTTATGATATGAATGGCCGAAGACAACAATGACAGGAGACGAGAATGACCACTGCGACAATCAAGCGGAAAAAGCTGCGGATCCGCGAAGAGTTGCTTCCCGACTCGGCGGTTTACGCCACTATTGCCGAAAAAGAGTATGTGATGATACCGGTGGAAGAATTCGGGGATTGGTATGAGGATATCGAGGATCGCATACTTGTGAAGGAACGCAAACGCTTTGATGAAGGCCCAGCCGTACCTTTGGCAGAAATACAAGAGCGAATCCGCCGTGAAAAGGCGAGAAAGAGATGAAATACCGCGTGATATTTTCCAATCGCGCCAACCGCGACTTGGAAGACCTCATTCTCCCGGTCCGCGAGAAGATTGCCATGGCAGCGCAATCTCTTGCGGACAATCCGCGCCCGCATGGATGCATAAAGCTCAAAGGAAGCGACGAGTATCGTATTCGTGTTGGCGATTACAGGGTTGTATATGAAATCCACGATCGTGTTATTACCGTCAATGTGGTGGCGGTGGGCCACCGCAAGGATATATACCGTTAAGAATATAAAACACCGCAACATCGTGAATTAATTCCCCAATTTCACATTTCATTTGCCATTTCACTATTGCAATCCCACATATGAAATCTGCACTTCAAAATCATGCCTGATGTTCAATGCAATATTTTTTCATCAACTTTTAACCACATAATTCCAATAATGTTATAAACATTAAATTTCATTTTCGTTCATCTTGCCACCATTTGGAAGGCACTTTGCTATCCATCAATTTCATTATTACTCAATCCGCTTGCAAATAATCACTTAGATAAATTTTAATCCAGCGCCATTTCCTTGTGCCTCTTGTGAAAGGATCACGCGTCCATGGCAGACGTTAGAGTAGCCGGTGAAGCGCTTCGCGTTTTTCTTGCCGCCGTATTCGCCAAGACCGGCATGCCCGGGGCGGACGCCGAATTCGCCGCATGGTGCATGGTCCAGAGCGATCTGTGGGGCATCGATTCGCACGGCACCTTGCGTTTTCCCGACTACGAAAAGCGGCTCAGGAAACGGGTTGTCAACCCGGCGCCCAACATCGTCAATAAACTGCATCCCGATCTGCCCATCGCCCACCTGGAAGGCGACGCCGGCCTCGGCTATATCGTCGGCCGGGACGGCATGAAGCTGGCCATGGACAAGGCCCGGAAATTCGGCGTGTCCCTGGTCCTGACCAGCAATTCCAACCATTACGGCGCCGCCGGCATTTACGCCCGCATGGCGGCGGCGGAAGGCCTTCTCGGCCTCAGCGTCACCAACGTCAAGCCGAACATCGGCATGCCCGGCGTCACCGCGCCCGTGACCGGCAACAACCCGGTCGCTCTCGCCGCGCCCATTCCCGGCGGCGATCCGTTCTGCATCGACGTCGCCATGTCGATGGTCGCGCAGGGCAAACTGATCTATGCCGCCAAGAAAGGCGCATCCATCCCGGCCGGCTGGGCGACCGACCGGAACGGCGTCGACACCACCGACCCCGCCGAAGGCATCAAAGGCATACTGCTTCCCGCCGGCATGCACAAGGGATTCGGCATTTCCCTGTTCATCGATATCTTGACCGGCGTGCTGGGCGGCGGGTCGTTTCTCAGCCAGATCGTGAACATGTACACCCATCCCGACGAACCGAGCCGCCTCGCCCACGTTTTCGCCGCCGTCAATCCCGACATGTTCATGGAGCGGAAGGAATTCGACCAACGCATGGACGAATGGCGCGCCATGCTGAAGGCGACGCCGGTGCAGCCTGGCCGGCCGCCGCTGGTCATTCCGGGCGA
>JAVBRW010000217.1:0-20573 GCA_031547475.1 Planctomycetota bacterium | reverse complement strand
GATGCCCTGGCGGGCGAAGTCGAAGGCATGGTCCGGTTCTTTGACGCAGACCATGTCCATGTGGGCCTGGAGGATGACGCCGGGGAGGCGTTCGAGGCCGGGGGAGGCCGGTGTTCTGATAAGCACGCTCCCGGTTTTGTCCTGCACGGCTTCCAGGCCGTGCTCGCGGGCGAAGCGGACGACAAAATCGCTCAGCGCCTTTTCATTGCCCGAGCCGTGGGGACTGCGGCAGATCTCGGCGAAACGGGCGAACACTTCCTTGGGTTCGAGCTGTTCCAACGCGGCGTAATCGGGCATTTGCGGGCTCCTTGTATGGACTGGCGAATTCATTGTATGGTAGCCGGCAACCGGATTTTGTCCATGTGTAAACGCCTCAAACAGGTTGTTCCGGCTCGCCGAAGCAGAATTGCAGCGCCTTCTCGATCGCCTGGTCGAAAAACGCCCAATCGTGCCGTCCCGGCCATTCCTCGTAGGTCGGCTTGAAATCCAATTCGGCCAGCGCTTTTTTGAACGCGGCGTTTTCCGCCCGGAGATCGTCCTGCAGGCCGCAGGCGAGATACCAGCGCGTTTCCTGCCGTTGTTCCGGCGCCAGTCGCGCGGCGAGATCCAAAAGCTCGTCCCGCGTGTCCCAATCGAAATCGGGGCCGAAAATGGCCTGGAAGTCGCGGACAAGCTGGACGCTGTGGATTTTCCGCGCCCTATCCGCCCCGCCCGGCGTCCGGAGGGACGCCAGGGTCTGGCGGAGAAACAGGCAGGCCGACGACAGCGCGGCGCAGTGCCCGTACCGCCCCGGCCGCGACAGCGCGCATTTCAGCGCGCCGTATCCGCCCATCGAACCGCCGATGACGGCGGTGTCGGCCGGAAGGGAGGAAATGTTGAAAACCGACTGGCAAATATCGGGCAGTTCGTCGGCTATATACGAAAAAAACTTTTGCCCGAACTTCATGTCCGAGTAAAAGCTCCGCCCCGCTTCGGGCATGATGCACACCGCGGGGTAATCCCGCGCGTAGGCGGGAAGGCGGGTGTATTCGGACCAGTTGCCGTTGTTGCCGTGCAGGCCGTGCAGGATATAGGCGACCTTCGGCGGGCGTCCGGCGCGATAGTCCGGCGGGGTGAGAATGGTGACGCCGGTGTCCATTTCCAGTATTTTCGAATAAACGGTGCCGCGCAGTATCATTTTCTCCCCCTTTTATCAGGCCGTGCCGCAAACCATAATTGATTTCGTGACTTCCAATATCGGGTTCCTTGCCGTCCGGGTCAATCCCGAGTCATCCCGGCGTCTTGAACGCCGAGCCGGGCGAAAAACGGGATCTTGTGCCGGGATAATTCGGTGTAGGCACTCGCTACACCTGAAACACGCGGTATTCGCAAAAACACGCAAGGCACCGGGTCACAAAGCCCCGTGCCTTGCGCTGCCGCCCGGCTCCGCCGGGAAGGCAATGGAATCCTTTTCAAACGTCACTTGCCATCGGCTTCCTGGTGTTTCAGATATGCGTATTCGTCGGAGGAGGACAAGCGCCCGGCCTTTTCGTGCTCCATTGCCTTGTGGGCATGCTGGTCTCTCTCCTCGCGCGTCATTTTTTTGTAGAATCGTCCGCTGTTGGATGGCGCTTTACGGATCTTCTCGGCTTTTTCCTTTGGATGAATCATAGTCGGCCCTCCTCGTCCGGTGTCGATCCCATCCGCCGTTTCCGCGCCGGACACGCTCCCCTAATTGTATATATCATTGTTTCGGGGGAAATACTCCGCCGCAAAGGCGAATCGAGAGGGGCCGTTGCGCGTATCGCCCCCGCGCATCATTTTTTGCATGAAAAACGGCGGACTTTTCGATGCGTCGCGGCAATGGAGAAAATACGCCTTATTTTTATTGATACACATCTTGTAAAGAGAATTTGTCGGGGAAAACAATTTGCTTAGCGACTTTTTTTCGGTTATCATGAAACGAATATTCCACGCATGTGCAAGCACTCTTTGCGCATGCGGTTTTTTTCGCGTACAAACACAGGCTTTTTTTTCTTGGCGGTCGTATCGGAGGCAATTTTGTAGGTCAATTTAGGAGGTCATCTGCATGAGCAAGGTAATGTTTACCGAAACCGTATTACGCGATGCAAACCAGTCACTCATCGCCACCCGGATGCCGTTCTCCAGCTTCGAGCCCGTGCTCCAGGATTTGGATAACGCCGGGTTCTACTCCCTCGAAATGTGGGGCGGCGCCACGTTCGATTCGTGCCTCCGCTATCTCAACGAGGATCCGTGGGAACGTCTGCGCAGGGTCAAGGCGGTCTGCAAAAAGACCAAGCTCCAGATGCTCCTCCGCGGCCAGAATCTCCTCGGCTACAAGCACTATCCGGACGACGTGGTCAGGACGTTTGTCCAGCGCTCGGTCGACAACGGCATCGACGTCATCCGCATCTTCGACGCGCTGAACGATCTCCGCAACCTCGAAGTCTCGATCAATGAAACCGTCAAGCGGAAGGCCGTCGCCCAGGTCGCCATCTCCTACACCACGAGCCCGGTCCATTCCATCGAGAACTACCTGAAACAAATCAAGCAAATCGAGGAAATGGGCGCCACCGCCCTGTGCATCAAAGACATGGCCGGCGTCCTGAGCCCGTACGAAGCGTACGAACTGGTCAAGAACATCAAGGCTTCGTCCAAGCTCCAGCTCCACATCCACACCCACTGCACCACCGGCCTCGCCTTCATGACCCTTTGGAAGTCGGTCGAAGCCGGCGCCGACGTCATCGACACCGCCATCTCCTGCTTCTCCGGCGGCAGCTCCCAGCCGGCGACCGAAACCCTGGTCTACGCCCTGAAACAGCTCGGCTACCAGGTCGGCGTCAAGCAGGACGAGCTGAAGAGGGTCAACGATTTCTTCCGCCCCTACCGCGACAGGCTGCTGAAGGACGGCACCCTCAACCCGGTCGTCATGGGCACCGACGCCGACGCCCTCAACTACCAGATCCCCGGCGGCATGCTGTCGAACCTGGTGTCCCAGCTCACCGCCCAGAAGGCGCTGGACAAGCTCGGCGCCGTGCTGGAAGAGACGCCGAAGGTCCGGAAGGACATGGGCTATCCGCCCCTCGTCACCCCCCTCTCGCAGATGGTCGGCGTGCAGGCGGTCAACAACGTCCTCCAGGGCGAACGCTACAAGTCCGTCTCCAAGGAAATCCGCTCCTATCTCCTCGGCGAATACGGCCATCCCCCGGGAACCATCGATCCCGAACTCATCAAGAAGGTCTTGGGCGACGAAAAGCCCAACACCGGTCGCTACGCCGAGACCCTCCCGGCCGGCATGGAACAGGGCAAGAAGGACGCCGGTCCCCTGGCCAAGAACGTGGACGATGTCCTCAGCTATATCGTTTTCCCGCAGATCGCCGAAAAGTTCTTCGAGGCACGCGCCGCCAAGGAAGAAAACAAGGCCACGTACAAGATTGAAAAGGTGGGATAAACCATGCCGACCCAATTGTTGAAAATACCGAGCATGACATTCATACAGTCGGTGACCGCGTCTATCATCGGTTTCGCCATCGTGTTTTTCGTGCTGATCGCCCTGATGTTCATGATCAGGATTCTCCGCTCCTTCATGGAGAAGCGGGACGCGGCCAAGGTCGCCGTCCAGCCCGCCCCGGCGGCGGCCGCCGCCCCTGCTCCGGCCAGCAACATGGTGCCGGCCAAGGGATCGCTTGGCGAAATCAAACTGTACAATGTCGAAGACAAGACTGCCGCGATGATTATGGCCATTGTGGCGAACGAGATGAACGCGCCCCTGAACGAGCTGCGCTTCCTCTCCATTCGCGAGAAAAAATAGGAGAAGCAGGAACATGAAATACAACGTAACCCTCAAGGGAAAAGTCTACGAAGTCGAAGTCGAGCGCGGCGAAGCCATCCTGGTCAATGTCTCCGACGTGCAGATCGCCGCCGCCCCGGTCGCGGCCCCCGTCGCCGTCGTGGCCGCTCCGGCTGCCGCCCCCGCCGCCGCTCCGGCCGCCGCCGGCGTCGCGCTGTCCGGCGAAGTCATCAAGGCGCCCATGCCCGGCAACATCCTGGCCGTCAAGGTCGCGGTCGGCCAGGCGGTGAAGGCCGGCCAGGTCCTGGTCATTCTCGAGGCGATGAAGATGGAAAACGAAATCGTCGCTCCCCGGGACGGTTCCGTCGCCCAGATCGCGGTTTCCAAAGGCAGCACGGTTGACACAGGCGCGCCCCTGTTGTCCCTGGCATAGGGGGAAATAGCATGGAAATAGGGAGTGTATTGAAAGATCTGTGGCAATCCTCCGGGTTTGTCGGACTGTTCATCCATTGGCAGACGCCGGTGATGATTTTCCTCTCCTGCGTCCTTTTGTATCTCGCTATCGTCAAGAAGTTCGAGCCGCTCTTGCTGGTCGGCATCGCCTTCGGCATGCTGCTGGCCAACCTGCCGTTCAGCAACATGATGCACATGGAGCTGTTCCAGGGCGATCCGACGAAGATCGACTTCTCCAACATCCTGCACCACGGCGGCCTTCTCGACATCCTCTACCTCGGCGTCAAGCTGGGCATCTATCCTTGTCTCATCTTCATGGGCGTCGGGGCGATGACCGACTTCGGCCCCATGATGTCCCGCCCGTCCTCGATGATTCTCGGGGCGGCGGCGCAGCTCGGCGTCTACTGCGCCTTCATCCTGGCCATCTTCCTCGGCTTCAACCCGAACGAAGCGGCCTCCATCGGCATCATCGGCGGCGCCGACGGCCCGACGGCGATTTTCCTCACCGCCAAGCTGGCTCCGCACCTCCTCGGCCCCATCGCCATCGCCGCCTATTCGTACATGGCGCTCATCCCGATGATCCAGCCCCCGATCATGATGGCCCTGACCACGCCGGAAGAGCGCAAGGTCGTCATGACCCAGGAGCGGGCGGTGTCCAAGTCCACCCGCATCATCTTCCCCATCGCGGTGACCATCTTCATCGTTCTCGTCCTCCCGTCGGTCGCCCCGCTGATCGGCTGCCTGATGCTCGGCAACCTGTTCCGCGAATGCGGCTGCGTCGACCGCCTGTCCGACACCACCCAGAACGCGCTGATGAACATTGTCACCATCTTCCTGTCGACCACGGTCGGCGCGACGTCGGTCGGCTTCCTGCCCGGTCCGAATGGCGAGAACATCGGCTTCCTCTCGGCGGCGACGGTCAAGATCATCGTCCTCGGCCTGCTGGCGTTCAGCTTCTCCACCGTCGGCGGCGTCATTTTCGGCAAGATCATGTACCGGCTCTCCGGCGGCAAGGTCAACCCGCTCATCGGTTCCGCCGGCGTGTCGGCCGTTCCCATGGCCGCCCGCGTGTCGCAGTTGGTCGGCCAGAAGGCCAACCCGTCCAACTTCCTGCTCATGCACGCCATGGGCCCGAACGTGGCCGGCGTCATCGGCTCCGCCGTGGCGGCAGGGTTCCTGCTGGCGCTGTTCGGCTGATTCACGTATTATGCAGGTATGTGGTAAGAGCGAGGGAGGCCGCATCGGCCTCCCTCTTTTCTGTATGGGCGAATCATGACGAAAATTGCGAAAACCAATGCAGCGCGCATTCTCGACAAAATGGGAATCGTCTACCGTCTGGCCACGTACGAAGTGGACGAAGAGGATCTGAGCGCCCAACATTTGGCCGACCAGTTGGGGATGGATGCGAACCGGGTGTTCAAGACACTGGTGCTGAAAGGCGACAAGATCGGCCATCTGGTGTGCGTCGTGCCGGGCGGCAAGGATCTGGATTTGAAAAAGGCGGCGAAACATTCGGGCAACAAGCAGTGCGCCATGATCGCGATGAAGGATTTGCAGGCGGTGACCGGATACATCCGTGGCGGCTGCTCGCCGGTCGGGATGAAGAAAAAACTCCCAACCTTTATCGACGTTTCGATTTTGGAATGGCCGGACGTGTATGTCAGCGCCGGGTTGCGGGGCGTGCAGATGGTGCTGGCGCCGGCGGATTTGATCCGGGCGGCGGAGGCGACGGTGGCGGATTTGACGATGTAGGTTGGGCCGCGCAGTCTTCCGCTTTTACGGCACTCTCCTCCCCGATGGCGCTCTTGCGGCCTGATGACGAACCGATCTTGCGCAGCATCAGGCCAACAAGAAAACTGCCTGCGGCCATGCCCCACATTATCGCCAGAACCAGCGCTTCCATGCCTCTTCGGCTGCCATCGTCAATAATGAAACTCCATATGACGATTATGACCGCCGCCAGCACCAGCATGTTGCCCAGACAATATATGAACGATTTTTTGGTAAGGACCGCCATGACGGCGGCTATTGAAAAAAATCCCAGGAAAAAATAAGCGAAGATTTCCATTGTGCCCTCCGGCCAAGCGCTATAAGGCTTTCTACGCCTTCACTGCCCGCACATGCAAAAACAGCGGCGTCACCCGCGTGTCGGCGACGGTCGGAACCTTCCTCGCCACTTCCTCCGAGGCGGACGGTTCGCCCAGCTTGACCAGGGTCAAGCCCGCAGCGATCAGGCAGTCCAGCCACATCGACAAGGTCTGATGCGTGTACGGCACGCGGAAGGGGGCGTGGTTTTCCTCTCCTCCTCGCCGGTATTGCCGAACCACCAGGTCTCGGCGTTGGCTTCCCAGCAGGCGGCGGGTTCGTTCTTGTCCACGCTTGCTCCGCTCTCTACCGTATTCCCAGCAATTTCGCCAGCAGCCCGCCCGAACGCATGTCCATGCCGTCGTGCTGGCACAGTTCATGGCAGCAATAGCAGCGGATGCAGGCGGCATCGTCTATTTTCACTTTTCCGCCGTCCATCCGCATCGCCTTGGCGGGGCAGATTTCCACGCAATGTCCGCAGGCGATGCAGGACGCTTTCGGCTCCGGCCGGGGAGAAATGCGGGTGCGGAGCCATTTGGCCAGGCCGGGCAGGCGGCTTTCGATAAACGTCCCGTGCATCTGCAACGTCACCATTTCCGGAATCAGCCATTCGCCTGGCCGCAGAGCGGACGGCTCCTCCCCGACGGCGACCGCGTTCCGCCAGCCGGCCGGGCCGTCCCGCTCCGCCGCCGTGAGTGTGTAGAGATCGGTGCGCTCGAGGCCGAGTATGTCCATGACGATGGCGTCCAGCGCCCACGGATCGGCCGACGCGGCCAGGAAACCGACCTGCCGCGGATGGCCGGCGGTGGGGCCGAGGCCGTCCATGCCGACGACGGCGTCGAGAACGCTGAGGGCGGGCTTGGTCGCCAGGGCGATTTCGTTGATGGCGCGGGCGAACAGCAGGCGGTCGCGGCCGGCGCGGTAATGCCATTGCAGCTTGCGGGCGCCCGGCACGGCGCCGAACATGTTTTTCACCGCCAGCGACATGCGCATCTGGCCGTGGGTTTTCATCTTCGGGAGATTGATGACGACATCCGCCTCGAGGACTTCCCGCGCCAGCTCCAGCTTGACGAACGCGCGCGCGCGATCGATATGCTCGGTAGGCGTGAACTCGACCGCTTCCGCCCCCGTCTCCGCCATCATCGGCGCCAGGCCGGCGGCGCGGGCGGCGGCGCGCGCCGTCCCGAGTCCGGGCGAATCGCCGATCCCGAGCCAACCGGCGCCCGCTTCGCGGGCCAGGATTGCGACGGCCCGGACGACGGCGGGATGGGGATTTATCGCCTTGTCGGGATGGCGGCCGAACACCAGGTTCGGTTTCAAAAGAACGCGGGCGCCCGGCTTGACGAAACGCTTCATGCCGCCGAACGGTTCGAGAAGGCGTCGGGTGGCGTCGAGAACTGCTTCGGGCTGGTAATTTTTCTGGCGGGCGAGGGAGACAATCGGGCGGGCGGTCATGCCGGTTCTTTCTTGTTCCGCGCGGAAGAGGCGGTGTCGTGCGTCTTGTCGCCCGAAGGAATGTATTCGGCAATCAATTCCGGCACGTCGCGGGAGTATTCGATAAGGCTCAGGTAATTGACCGCCACCGTGAACACGCAGAGGTAGAAGGCGAACTGCTGGAGAAATTCCTCGCTCAGCGGCGACGAGGCGGGATTGCCGGCATAGCTCCAGTCGCGGACAAACACCAGGAGGAAAAACGCGGCGGTGGCGACGCTCTGGCTGAACATCTTGATCTTCCCGGCCATTTTGGCGGGGACCGCGTTCCCCTTGAGGGCGGCGTAGCGGCGGTAGATCTGCATGGCGATTTCCCGGTACAGGACCAGGACGGGGAACCACAAGCTGACCCAATCGCCGAAGCGCGGGCTGGCGGACAGGCCGAACAGGAGCGTCATGAAAAACGTGCTGTCGGCGACCGGGTCCATGATTTTGCCGAAGTTGGTCACTTCGCGCCGGGCGCGGGCCAGCGCGCCGTCGAACAAATCGGTCAGCAGGGTCACAGCAAGGACGATCAGGATGGCGAGGGAACCGATCCAGGCGCCGGAATCGAATTCGGGCTTGTCCAGCTTCAGGATGAGCCAGAGCATGACCGGCGCCAGGAAGAAACGCGACAAGGTCAGCACGTTGGGAAGGTTGAATAGCGGCCGGCGTTTCTTCATAATCGGCAAATCCTTGCAGGGTATCGATAAATATGCGATATCTTACCGTATCACATCCGGGACTGCCCGTCAACCCGACCTTTGGGGCCTGTTGCAAAATAAATGCTTTAGATATTCCCTTTCCGCGAAACGACGCTTCCCGCCACCACTTCCTCCGCGCCGTTCCCCAGGGCGCGGACAATCGCTTCCAGATCGGCGGCCAGCGGCGCGAAACAGTGCATAGCCCCGCCGGTGACGGGATGGGTGAAGGACAGTTCGGACGCGTGCAGCGCGTAGCGTTCCAGCGCGGCGGTTCCGCCGTCCCTGTCCCGCAGTTCGAGCCGGTAGCCTCCGCCATAGCGCGCATCGGCGGCCAGCGGGTGGCCGATGGCGGACAGGTGGACGCGGAGCTGGTGCTGGCGGCCGGTCACCGGCATGAGCTTCACCAGGGTGAACCCGGAAAAGCGTTTTTCGACCGCGTAGCGGGTCAGCGCCTCTTTCCCTTCGCCGTCGGTCCGCACCGCCATGCGGCAGTGATCGCCGCCCTGCTCGGGGCCGATGGGCAGATCGATAACGCCCTCGTCGTCCCGCACTTCGCCCCGGCACAGCGCGCGATAGCTTTTTTTCGGAACCCGGTTTTCGAAATCCTCCTGGATTATCCGCTTGGCGGCGGCGTGCTTGGTGGCGAGGATGACGCCGCTGGTGTACTGGTCGAGGCGGTTGGCGAGGTTGACGGTTTCGTTTTCGCCCAGCTCGTTCCGGCAGCGCTGGAACAGCGCGTTCAGGAGCGTGTCGTGCCGGTGCTTGCCGACGGGATGGACGATCAGCCCCGGCTGCTTGTTGACGGCGATGATGTCGGCGTCCTCGTAGAGGACGTCGAGGGGAATCGCCGCCGCCGGTTCGGCGCCGCCTTCGGGTTCGCGGCAGCGGATAAGCACGTTGTCGCCCGCGAGCACCCGCCAGTTGGCCGGCCGTCTGGCGCCGTTGACCTCGACCCTGCCTTCGTCGATGCGCTGTTGGATGCGGGTTCGGCTCATGGACGGGATCATGGCTTTGACATAGAGATCGAGGCGTTTCCGATCCTGATCGGGCATGACCTGGTAGCGGAGATCGTACGGTTTGGCCGGATCGATGGGCATCAGCGAGTTTCTTCCGCCTCCGGCAGCGCGGCGCCGTCGTCGTAGACCCAACCCGGCTCTTTTTCGAAATCGCTGAAACGGGAGGTGGTGACGGGCGGCATGGCGCGTTCGCCGTTTTCGGCATCGGCCGCGCCGGGCGCTTTGTGGAACAGCCGCGTCACCGGCCGGATTATCCGGGTCAGGCCCTGCGACACATGCTTGATGCCGCTCCAGTCCATTTTGCCCATGGCGTAGAAAACGCCGCCGATCAGGCCCATCAGCATGTTGGTGATGCGGAAGAGGAGCATAATCATGACGCCGGCCTGGGCGTTGGCGTCGCCGGGGCCGGCCATTTCGAGCAAGGTCGCCATGGCCAGTTCCCCTTGTCCCACTCCGCCGGGCGCGCCGGGGATGGAGTTTATGGTCATGGCCATCGGGATGATGAGGAAATAGCGGAGCGGCGGCACGCCCTCGACCCCGAGCGCGAGGCCGAAGCACAGGCACGACACGATGCAGGCGATATGGGACATGAATCCGTAGAACAGCGCCAGCGGCAGCGTGGCGGGCCGCTTGACGTTGGTGGCGATCATGGCGTGGGTGCGCTTGAACCAGCCCGGCGGCTTGCCCTTTTCCGCCAGATGGCGCCGCGACCAGTCGTGGCGGCGCCGGGTGCGGCCGGCGAAGGCGAGGTAGCCGACCAGCGCCAAACACACGGCGCCGGTCACCGATATGAAGGGAACCAGTTTCGACAGCACCCGGTTCCCCGAAAAGAACCGGTAATCGAGCAACATGCCGAGCGCCACCACGACGATCAGGGACGGCAGGCCGAGCAAACGGTCGAGGGTGATGGAGGCGATGGCGGGCGCGAGTTTTTTCCGGTAGCCCCTGGTGATGGCGTAGACCCGGTAGGCGTCGCCGCCGGTCGAGCCGGGAAGGAATATGTTGAAGAACGAGCCGCACAGGCAGAGCTTCAGGGAGTCCCAGTGCGATATCACCACGCCGCTGTCGACCAGTAGGCGCTGGGTGCGGAGCATGCCCCACAGCGGCTGGGTGAACGATACGAAAAAGCCGACGATGACCAGCCCCCAACTGTCGTCGATTTTCCGCAGCGTTTCGGCATCGGGGCGGAGGGCCGGGTTTTGCAGCACGAACGTCACCAGGCTGACGGCGAAAAACACGCGGTGGACGTTCCACGAAGAGTGCCCGGCCAGCCGCCAGATCGTACCCGGGATGAGGCCCAAAGCCACCCAGAAGGAAAAGCGGTTGAGCGCGCTGTCCGGGGCGGTCAGGAAATACGTTACGCCCAGCCCGGCGATCAGCGCGACCGGCAGCCATTCCCAGCGGGAGGGAGCGGCTTTCGCGGCTGGCACTGGTTCAGGCGTTTGGTACGCGCTCATACGTCTTTCCCGTTTTCAATTTAAGATTTATGATTTAAGATTTAAGATTTTTACTTTGATTGCGGTAAAATCTTAATTCTTAAATCTTAAATTACAATTTATTCCTCGCCCGCCACGCTTCCCACCCGCTTGGCGTATCGCCGGGATCGTCGCGGTAAATCTTTTCGAGCGACTGTCTTGCCGCGTCGACGACCACCGCTTCGCCGCCGCCGGTCATGAGGCGGTACAAAGCCGGCCCCGATTGTTTCCTGTCCAGTTTGGCCAGGGCATCCGCCGCCAGGCAGGCAAGCTCGGCATCGGGATCGCCCAGCGCCTTTTCCAGCGCCGGAGCGGCCCGGACATCGCCGATGCGGCCGAGCGCTTCGGCCGCCGCGCGCCGGAACGGCATATCGTCGCCCTGGAGATCGTCAATCATCCGCGCCGTCACGCCGACCACCCCGAGTTTGGCCAGCGCCACCGCCGCTTCCTCCCGCGCATCCGGCCGGCCGTCCCCGAGGAGGGGCGACAGCCCGCCCACCGCGCCGGGAAAGCCGAGTTCCCCCAGCGCCTTGGCGGCGGCGGCGCGGTTGGGGCCGACGCGATCGAACAATGCCTGGGTAAGGAAGGGAAGGGCGCCGGGATTTTTGCTTTCCGCCAGCAGTTCGACCGCCCGCCGCCGCACCGGCGTCGACGGGTGGACGACATACGAGCCGATTGCCCGTTCCCCCTGCGCGGCGGGAAGCAGCAGTTCGTCGTATCCCATGGCGACCAGCGCAGCCAGCGCTTCCAGCGCGACCTGCGGATCGGAATGGGCGACGTGGCGCCGCACCGCGTCGTGGTATTGGGGAGGGCGCATTTCCGCCATGGCGCGGAGGGCGCGGACCAGGAGTTTCGGTTCGGTCTCGACGTAAAGAAGCGCGGCCAGTTTTTCCGACGCCAGGCTGGAGCCGGTTCTCGGCACCAGATCGATGGAATAGAGGCGCAGATCGCGATCGGCCGCCAGCAGCCCTTCCCACACGCAATCGGCCAGGGGGTCGGGCATGGGATTGGCGCTGTCATGGTATTTCAATTCCAGCCCGCGCATGACAATGCCGCGGATGCGGTCGCGGTGGCGGGCCTGGCCGGTGCTGAGGACAAGCCAGTCGTCGCCTTCCGTGACGCCGCCCGGAACGGTGCCGGGATCGCGCCCGCCCTTTTTCAGCAGGCTGTAGAGTTCGCCGTCCTTGAGGCGGGAATAGACCCGGGCCAGGGCGGCGGCGGCGGCTTCGGACAGGAAATAATTCTTGTCGAACGCCGCTTCGAGAAGCGGCGCCTCGAACTGGGGCGAGCCGATTTCCCCGAGTAGTCCGGCCGCGACCTGGCGGCGGAGCCCGCTGTCCGATCCAACGCCTTGGAGGGCGGAAATAAGAATGCTTGCCGACGAATCGGCAAGCATCAATACTTGTCTGGCCGCGTATTCGCGCTGCCGGAGATTCAGTTGGGGATCGGCCGCGCGGTCGAGCCAGTCGCGGGCCGTGTCGGCCGCGCAGGCGTTCGAGAGCAGCAAAAAGGCCAGGGCCGCGACAATGCGCATGGGAATCGCCTTTCATCCCTTCTGGCAATGGCGGACGGGCGCGTTCCTTACGCTTTCGCCTTTGCCTTGCGCGCCACGCGGGAAGGCCGGTTTTCTTCGCGGAGGCGGGTGGCTTTGCCGACGCGGTCGCGGAGGTAGTAGAGCTTGGCGCGCTTGGTGCGGCCGCTCCGCTTGATCTCCACCTTTTCGACGCGGGGGGCGTGGATGGGGAAGACGCGCTCGACGCCTTCGCCGGCCACCAGGCGGCGGACTGTGAAGTTTTCGTTGATGCCGCCCTTGTTCTTGGCAATGACGACGCCGTTGAAGATCTGGATTCTTTCCTTCTCGCCCTCTATGATTCTGACGTGGACGTCGACGGTGTCGCCGACGCTGAAGTCGTCAATCTGCTTTTTGGAATGCTCTTTTTCAAGTTCCTGAATAATGGGATTCATGACCCGCTCCTAACCGAACGCCCGCTTCCGACAACTGTCAAAAACAACCGCGCCCGGACCATGACGGCGGGCGCACCTAGGGAGGAACAAGGATACCAAAGCGCGGGAAAAATGCAAGCGTATTTTGCCGCGCCGCGAAAAAAACATCCCGGCCTTTTGGGTTGCATTGCCGGGCGCAGGTTTTATAATACTGGTCCCGCTAAATTTTTTCCGATATTGCGGTTCAGCGCTGGAAGGTGCGGTAGGCTTTTTCGCGGCGGTTTGCGAAAAGCCCGCGAGCGACTGGATGCGATGAACCGTTATATCGGAAATGATTTAGCGGGAACAGTATACCCGTTTCGCCGACTCGAGGCAAGCCATCCACCCTGCGGAGGAAAACGTAATGCACATTCTGGTCGTCTATGCCCATCCCAGCCCCAAAAGCTTTAACCGCTCGCTTTTGGAGGTGGTGGTGGACGAGGCGCAAGCCAAGGGCCATGAATGCGTTGTGCATGATCTCTACGCCCAGGCGTTCCAGTCCGCCCTCACGGACGCCGATTTCGAATCGTTCAACCGGGGGAAGATTCCGGACGACATCAAGGCGGAGCAGATGGCGGTGAAGCGGGCGGACGTGGTGGTGTTCATGCATCCCGTCTGGTGGTTCGGCCTTCCGGCGATTTTCAAGGGCTGGATTGACCGCGTTTTTTCCTACGGGTTCGCCTACGGCCACGACAGCCGGGGAGTGAGGCCGCTCCTGGCCGGCAAAAAGGCGATAATCGTCAACACCGCCGGCGGCGCCGACGGCCAAAGCTTTCAGGAGACCGGTTTCAAGGATGCCATGATAAAGCTTATCGATAACGGCATTTTCCAGTTTGTCGGTTTCGATATTATACTCCGCCGCATGTTTTTCCAGGTTCCCTCCGCCTCCGACGGCGATCGCCGCGAAATGCTGGAAATGTTGCGGTCGGACCTGAGGAAGATGCTGTGATGCGGGAAAGGAGAAATGAGACGCATCAACACCACGATTGAATTAACAATTAAGAATGAATAATGAATAATGGATGGGTTAATGAGCTAATTAACAATTATCCTCGGCGCAATGCAATGGCAAAGGATAATTGTTAATTAGCTCATTAACCCATCCATTATTCATTATTCATTCTTAATTGTTAATCGTTGTATCAAATCCTCGCCACGCCGCTTTTCCGCGCCGCTTCCGCCACCGCCTTGGCGACTGTCTTGCCGACCCGGGGATCGAACGAGGCGGGGATGATGTATTCGGCCGTCAGTTCCTTTTCGCCGATCAGGCCGGCCAGCGCGTGGGCGGCCGCCAGCTTCATCTCGTCGTTGATGTCGCTGGCCCGGACGTCGAAGGTGCCGCGGAAAATGCCGGGGAAGGCGAGCACGTTGTTGACCTGGTTGGGGAAATCGCTCCGGCCGGTGGCGATGACCGCCGCGCCGCCCGCCTTGGCCTCGTCCGGGAAAATTTCCGGGGTCGGGTTGGCGCAGGCGAAAACGATGGCCTTGGACGCCATCGACTTCACCATGTCGATGGTGACGGTGCCGGGGGCGGAAACGCCGATGAACACGTCGGCGCCGCGCATGGCGTCGGCCAGCGAGCCCTGCTTCCTGTCCCGGTTGGTCAGCTTGGCCATTTCGTTCTTGGCCTCGTTCATGCCTTTTTCGCGGCCTTCGTAGACGATGCCGGTGCGGTCGCACATGGTGACGTCGGCGTAGCCGTCGCTGAGCAAAAGCTTGATGATTGAAATGGAGGCGGCGCCGGCGCCGTTCAGGACGATTTTGACTTTTTCCTTCTTTTTCCCCACCACCTTCAGCGCGTTCGACAGGCCGGCCAGCGTCACCACCGCCGTGCCGTGCTGATCGTCGTGGAAGATCGGGATGTCGCAGCGCTGCTTGAGCTTTTTCTCGATTTCGAAGCAGCGGGGCGCCGCGATGTCCTCGAGGTTGACGCCGCCGAACGATCCGGAAACCTGGTAAATCGTCTCGACGATGGTCTCGACATCCTTCGACTTGATGCACATGGGGAAGGCGTCGACGTCGCCGAACGCCTTGAACAGGACGCATTTCCCCTCCATGACCGGCATGCCGGCCTCGGGGCCGATGTCGCCGAGGCCGAGGACGGCGGTGCCGTCCGTCACCACCAGGCACATGTTCCAGCGCCGGGTGAGCTCGTAGCTTTTGTTGACGTCCTTCTGGATCTCGAGGCAGGGCTGCGCCACGCCGGGGGTGTAGGCGAGGGACAAATCCTCCTTGGTTTTGGTGGGAACGGTGGCGATGACTTCGATCTTGCCTTTCCACTGCGCGTGCAGCCGCAACGATTCCTTCGCGTAATCCATGGCGTTTTCCATTCCTTATTCAAAAGGGAACCTATGGTTCAACCCGAGCCGATTTCGTATTTCGACAACCTCCCTTTGGACCGCCGGTCCGACGGGAACGCCCTTGTCCTTGCGATCCAGCCAACAAAGATACTCTTTTTCACCGGCCGTGTATATCCTTTCCTCGCCCGGAGCCCTGATGGAGGCGCGGAGCGCGCGGAGAATGTCGCCGCAGGTCTTCTTGAACGAGGCGGCGCCGAGAAACGCTTCGGGATCGATGACCAGGAAGAAATGGCCGAGGCGGCCCGCCTTCCACTTGCCTTCCGCGTCCTTGTCGTTCAGCGCGCGGAGGAACGACCCGGCCTGGAGCGCGGCGGACAGCACCTCGACCACGGTCGCGAAGCCGTAGCCCTTGTGGCCGCCCAGCTCCTCGCCGATGCCGCCGAGGGGCGCCAGCGCCGCGCGGCCGGCGCTCAGTTCCTTGAGAATTTGCGGCGAATCGGTCATCGGCTTTCCGTCGCGGCCGATCACCATGCCGGCCGGCGTGTCCTGCCCGGCGCGGGCGTAATATTCGATTTTCCCGCGCTGGGTTATGGATGTCGCGCAGTCGAACATGAAGGGGAAATCCTCGTCGGTCGGAAAGCCGACGGTCAGCGGGTTGGTGCCCAGCATGTTTTCGACGCCGAAGGTGGGGGCGATGGACGGGCGGGCGTTGGTGCCGGTCAGGCCGATCATGTCCCGTTTCGTCGCCATGGTTGTCCAGTAGCCGGCGATGCCGTAGTGGGTGGAATTGCGGACCGCGATCATGGCGAGGCCGCATTTTTGCGCCTTGTCCAGCGCCATTTCCATGGCGCGGTGGCTGGCGACCATGCCCATGCCGTCGTTGGCGTCGAGGACGGCGGTGGTGGGCGTTTCCTTCAGCACGTCGATTTTCGTCACCGGGTTCTGGATGCCGGCGACGATGCGGTCTATGTAGATCGGCTTGAAACGGTTGCAGCCGTGGCTTTCTATGCCCCGTCGATCGCTTTCCAGCAAAACGTCCGCGCAGATGCGCGCGTCCGCCTCCGGCACGCCGTGGCCGACGAACGCGTCGATGAGGAACCGGTTCATCAAATCCCACGGGACGCAGGGGCGCGGATCGGTGGTCATGACAGTCCTTTCTTTTGGTTATGTAAGATTGTAGATTGTAGATTTAAGATTTATTCTCGCCCGGCACGTTTGCCCGAGAACAAATCTTAAATCTACAATCTACAATCTTAAATTTCGTTTTCCGCCCACTTCCTGCTCCGGTCGACCGCCCGCCGCCAGTCGCGGACGCGCCTGTCCCGATCGGCCGCCTCCATCCGCGGCGCGAATTCGCGTTCGCACTGCCAGGCGGTGCACACTTCGCCCATGCCGCCCCACACGCCGACGGCGAGGCCGGCCAGATAGGCGGCGCCGAGCGCCGTCGTCTCGCGGATGGTCGGGCGCCGGACCGCGCTCCCCAGCACGTCGGCCTGGAACTGCATGAGGAAATTGTCCCGGCTGGCGCCGCCGTCGACCTTCAACTCGGTGAGGGGCGAACCGATGTCCCTTTCCATCGCCCGCACCAGATCGAGGGACTGGAAGGCAATCGACTCCTGCGCGGCGCGGATGATGTGCTCGCGCTTCGTCCCCCGCGTGATGCCGACGACGCAGCCGCGGGCGTACATGTCCCAGTGCGGCGCCCCGAGACCGGAGAAGGCGGGCACCAGGTAGACGCCGCCGGTGTCGGCGACCTTGGACGCGTAGTATTCGGCGTCGGCGCTTTCGGCGAAAAAGCGCATGCTGTCCCTGAGCCACTGGATGACCGCCCCGGCCACGAACACGCTGCCCTCCAGCGCGTACTGGACCCGCCCGTTCGCGCCGGCGGCGATGGTGGTCAACAGGCCGTTCCGGCTGAAAAACGGCTGATCGCCGGTGTTCATGAGAAGAAAACAGCCGGTGCCATAGGTGTTTTTCGTCTGCCCCTTGTCCACGCAGCACTGGCCGAACAGGGCGGCCTGCTGATCGCCGGCGGCGCCGGCAAGGGGGATTTCCACCCCCTGGATGTTGGCCTTCCCGTAAACGTGGCAGGAGGGGAGCACTTCCGGCAGCATGGCGCGGGGGATGTCCATGGCCTCGAGAAGTGTTTGGTCCCAGTCGAGTTTCCGTATGTCGTACAGCATGGTGCGGCTGGCGTTGGTGCGATCGGTGACGTGCACCTTGCCGCCGGTCAGCTTCCAGATCAGCCACGAATCGACCGTGCCGAACAGCACCTCGCCCCGTTTGGCGCGGTCGCGGGCGCCGGGAACGCCGTCGAGCAGCCATTTGATCTTGGTGCCGGAGAAATAGGCGTCCGGCACCAGGCCGGTGGTGTTCCGGATATGGTCGCCCAGGCCCCGGTCGACCAGTTCGTCCACCAGCGCGGACGTGCGGCGGCATTGCCAGACAATGGCGTTGGCGATGGGGCGGCCGCTGTTTTTGTCCCACAACACGGTGGTTTCGCGCTGGTTGGTCAGGCCGATGGCGGCGATGTCGGAAATCCTGATGTCCGTCTGGGTGATGAGCTCCATCATGACCGCGTACTGCGACGAATAGATTTCCAGCGGATCGTGCTCGACCCAGCCCTCGCGGGGATAGTACTGGGTGAACTCCTTCTGGGCGGTGCCGATCACCTTCTGGTGCTCGTCGAACAAGAGCGCCCGGGAGCTGGTGGTCCCCTGATCCAGCGCCAATACGTATTTCCCCATGGTTTTCTCCCTGTCGGCCCGATGCGGGCCCGCCCGGCTGGAATTCTTTTCCGGTGCGTCGTCCAATGTACTTCGCCGGCGCAAATAACGCAAAATTTTTGCGGAGCGGAAACGGCTTTGGGATGGACGCGATCCGGGAACGGGCGTATGATATCCGGCGATGGACAGCGTTGCGCGGTTCGCGCGCCCGAAAATGAAAAGGAATGCCCGATGGGTTTGAGCGCGTACACGATGATTGCGACGGCGGACGGTTCGGAAAAGCGGGCGGAGGACGTCTCGCCCGGCGATTGCCTGATCGAGGCGGGGTCGGGCGGAACGGCGGTCGTCAAAAAATCGCTGCAGGGGCCGGGCGTCGGCATGATCGGGATTGTTCTGGAAAACGGCGACGTCCTGCACGCCACCGGCGATCAATGCGTCGCCGCCGCGGGCGGCCCGGTCCGCGCCGCCGATCTTCCGCCCGGCATGTCCGTGCCGACGCGTACCGGTTCCGCGCGCTGCGCCGAGGCGGCGCCGCTCATGGGCGATTACATGGTGTACGACATTGTGGTCGAAAGCGCTTCGGCTTCGCCCCGCTTGTGGGCCGGCGGCATGATGGTCGCCGTCGCCAGGGCGCATTGAAGCCTGATTCAATGTTTTATTCTGCGTGGAAGACCTGTCGGGAGCGCTTTTTCCGGTTTCGCCGCGCATCGTATCGGGCGGGCCAGGCGGTATCAATCATTGGTCAATCCGCCTGGCCCGCCCTTCCCCCATTATCTCTTTTTGCTTGAACCGCTCGACGATTTCGAACCGCTCGACTTCGACCCGCAGCCGTTCAGAAAGAGCGGCGACGCGACGATCGCGACCAGCACCATGATTTTCACAATATTCGACTTCACCAATCCCCACTGGGCAACTGCCTGACGGCACCTGCGCATAGCACTCTCCGATTGCAAAAATATTCCACCCGGCGATACAGAAGCGTTCCCCCAAGGAATGCCCAAAAAACAACTTTCGCCGAAACGGATTGTCACGATTCGGCGAAAGAAAACAAGAGGGAAGCTCCACTCGTTCGGGCGGCACGTTATTTCGCCCGGACAGGTTTATTTGTATGTTCAGAACCGTTGTCATTCGGGATAATTGACGATGTTACAATACGTTACATCCACAGCGCACTTTCAGCCGGGAAAAAGCATTTCCTCGGCGAACGCTTCCATGAAATCGCCGCGCCCGGACAGTTCCACATATTCGATTTTCACCGCCAAATCGGCCGCTTCGCGCCGTTCCTCTTCGGAAAGGAGGCACAATCGGGTGCCGGCCAGCGAGGCGTTGCCGACCGACCGCACCTTGTCCTCGGCTATGCCCGCCGGCAGCAGGCCGACCGCGACGGCGGACGCCGGATCGAGATAGTTGCCGAACCCGCCCGCCAGCAGCACCCGGTCGACATGCTCCGGCGCCAGGCCGGCGAGGCCGAGGAGCACCCGGACGCCCGCCGCCACCGCGCCCTTGGCGAGCTGGAATTCGCGCACATCGCGCTGGGTCAGGCTGACGCCGAGGTTGCCGCGGCCCGAAGGGCGTTCGAGCCAGACGGCCGGGCCTTCTTCGTCCTCGTGCAGCATGGCGAGGAGGGCGGGGTTGGCGCGGGGATTGTTTTCCCCGGCCTCGTCCTCGTCCAGTATGCGGCCGCTTTCGTCCATCAGCCCCGCTTTCAGCAGGACGGCGACGGCGTCCAGAAGGCCGGTGCCGCACAGGCCGAGGGCGGGGGACAGCGATTCCACCACGCCGATTTCCAGGTGGCCGGAGGGCGACAGCCCGACCTTCGATATGGCGCCCGGCGCCGCCCGCATGCCCTGTTTTATCCGGGCGCCCTCGAAGGCGGGGCCGGCGGCGGTGGCGCAGGCGTAGACTTTTCCGCCGGTGGCGAGGGCGATTTCGCCGTTGGTGCCGACGTCGAGGAACAGGGTGTTGCCTTCCAGTCGGTGGATGTCGTGGGCGAGGATGCCGGCTGTGATGTCGCCGCCGACGTAGGCGGAGATGTTCGGCGCCACGTAGAGGAGCGGCGGTTCCTTCCCGCGCCAGCCGATGCGGGAGGCGCACAGCGTCATCGGCCCCTTGAACGCGGGTATGAACGGGCTTTGCGCCAGCGCCGCCGGCGGAACGCCCAGCAGGAGGTGGTTCATCACCGTGTTGGCGCCGACCGCCATGAGGACCGGCTCTTCGGCGACGCCGGCGTCCTTTTGGGCCTGTTCGGCCAGCTCTTCGATGGCGCGGACCGCCAAGAGGCGCATTTCCGCCAATTCGGCCTGGCCTTTGGACGCATAGTCTATGCGGCTGATAACGTCGTCGCCGTGGCAGGACTGCGGATTGGCGCGGGCGGCCACGGCCAATACGGCCCGGGTGTCGAGATCGCACAGGGCGACGGCGAGGGTGGTGGTGCCGATGTCGACGGCGAGGCCGAGCTTGCGGAACGGCGTGTCGCCGCCGGCGCGGATGGCCAGGACGCGGTCGCCGGCGCCGAGGGCTCGGCAGCGGAAAGCGGCCTGGCGCACAATGGCGGGGAGCCGGGCGAGAAGG
>JAVBRW010000072.1:0-4910 GCA_031547475.1 Planctomycetota bacterium | reverse complement strand
TCTCCCCACTTCAGCACGATCTGCCCGGCCATCGCCTGGGCCGAGAACAACGCCACCACCGCGAACACGAACACTTTGCGCAGCATGTCTGATCCTCCTCGAAATGAAAAGAAAAACCGCCAACGAGACTTACGTAAACGGGATTGGGATAAAAAAGGCAATGGCTGGATGAAAGTCATCTATAATGAACAGCTTATCGCATGGATGGAAATTGTCAAGGAGCAAAATGACGATTAATTCCAGCGCCCGACATTTGCGGGAACCGCATCCGCGAATGTCGGGCGCTGGAATTAATGATATAGTTTATAATACGCGCGGAGGAATATTGCCAAGGTTTTTCGGGAAATGAATGGTGTGCGAGGTTGCATACAGGGGCGGTCATGCTTACAATGAGGCGAGCGCCCAATTATGCAATTCTACGATTTGCAGATCACGGGATTTTTGTATGATCAGGACATTCGGAAACAAGGACACCGCATCCGTGTGGAATGGCGAGGCGCCCAAATCCTTGCCGCCGGATATTATCGCGCCGGCATTGAGGCGATTGAACATGCTGTCGAGCGCAACCCAATTGAAAACATTGGCCGATATTGCGAGCAATCGCCTGGAGAAGATAGCATCTGTCCCCGGTTTATGGTCGATTAGAATCAATCAAAAATATCGGATAGTGTTTTGGTGGGTGGATGGGGCGGCCGAAAACGTGGAAATCGTCGATTACAAGCATTGATTAACGCAAAGGAGTCACCCATGAAAAGAGTTCACCCGAAAATGGAATCCATACCGGCAGGGCCTTCGATTTCCGCACCCCACCCGGGAGAGTACCTGCTTGACGATTTCTTGACTCCCCGCGGCATTTCGCAAAAAGCCTTTGCCGGGCATATTGGCGTCAAACCGGTGGTTATCAACGACATTTGCCGAGGCCGGCGGGGTCTGACTCCAAGGCTGGCCATGATGATTGCCAAAGGGCTGGGAACCGAACTTCAGTTCTGGCTCAACGCCCAGTCGGCTTATGAATACGCCAGAGAGCACCAGCGTTTGAAAAAGACCGGAGAGTTGCAAGTTATCGAAGCAATCGAAGCGATGTAGGCGGGTGCCGGCGTTTTCTCTTTAACCTTTTCCAAAATTCGTTATACTCGATTCGTCAACCTTCCCCGTAAGGGGAGAACAGTGTGAGAGGGAACCCGATCGATTCCTGCTATCTGAAACGAAACTATGCGAACTGAAATACATCTGCCGCCCGATGTCGAACGCCAGCGCCTGCTGTTCGGCCCCAACGACTCCCATTTCCGCATGCTCAAGGCCACCCTCGGCGTCAACCTGGTCGCCCGCAAGGGCAGGCTCCTCGTCGACGGCGAGGAGGACGCGGTCGGCCGCGCCATCAACGTCATCGAGCGCATGCTCGAAGCCATCGACAAGGGCCAGGCGTTCGTCGCCGAGGAACTGGCCACCCTGATGGAGCGGGAAAACGAGGACGCCGAACGCAGCCGCACCGAAGGCATCATTTTCACCGACCGCCTGCGCATCGCCGCCCGCACGCCGAACCAGGCGACCTACATCCAGCTTATCCGCGACAACAGCCTGGTGTTCGGCCTCGGGCCCGCCGGGTCCGGGAAAACCTACCTGGCCGTCGCCTGCGCGGTGGAGGCGCTCCGCTACGGCGAAGTCAAGCGCGTCGTCCTCACCCGGCCGGCCGTCGAGGCGGGGGAGCACCTCGGCTTTCTGCCGGGCGACATGCGGGAAAAGGTCGATCCGTACCTGAAGCCCATCTACGACGCGCTGGACGACATGATTTCCCGCCGCCAGCTCCAGAACTACACCGAGAACGGCGTCCTCGAGGTGGCGCCCCTGGCCTATATGCGCGGCCGCACGCTGGCGCGATCGTTCGTCATCCTGGACGAGGCGCAAAACACCACGCCCGGGCAGATGAAAATGCTCCTGACCCGCCTGGGCGAGCACTCGCGCTGCGTGGTCACCGGCGACCTCACCCAGATCGATCTGGCCGTCAACCGCCAGGGATCCGGCCTGGTCCACGCCACCCGCATTCTCGGCGGCATCAAGGGCATCGGCATGATGCAACTGACCGGCGACGACATTGTCCGGCACCGGCTGGTCCGCGACATCGTCGCCGCCTACGACAAGGACGACCTGGCGAGGGAGGAGCAGCCTCATGTCGTTTAAACACCGCAAAGTCGCGGTCGAGCAGGAGCGGCTGAAAACGCTGGCCTTCCAGGAGGAGATCGACAGGCAGGGCAAGTTCCGCCGCCACGACCGCGTTTACTACCTGACCGCCCTGGCGTGGGCGATTCTGGCGTCACTGCCGTCCATCTACATCGGCCGGCCCATCCCGTACCTGGTGGGTTCGACGGCGCCCTTTGACATCCACAGCCGCGTCGATTTCAAATGGCACGACGCCTCGGCCGAGGCCCTTGCCCTGAAAAACCTCGAGTCCGGCTTCAACCGCCGCTACCGCGAGGAGCCGCTCACCCTGTGGGCGACCGAAACGCACGGGCCCATCGACCAGTTCCTCGTCCGCGCCGCCAACGCCGAGAACGAGGCCGACGTCGAGCAGGCCGCCAGGGAGCTGGGCGTTCCCGCCAGCCGCGAACAGTTGAACGCGCTGTGGCGCGGCGCCCTGGTCGCGAAAAACGATCCGCACCACTACCTGGTCTCCCCCATGCGGGAAATACTCGACAACGAGCTGTTCCCGCAAGGCATTCTGCCCGCCGACCGCTTCGAGTCCGAGCGCGGCCGCACCATCCAGATCCTGCGGGGCGATTCGTCCCACACCGCCATGGTCGGCGGCGAACGCGGCCCGATCAGCCTCGATCAGCTGTCCGAGCCCTTGCACAACCGCTTCCGCCAGAAAATGTCCACCTGGATCCCGGACGACTTCAAGAACGCGCTGGCCGACATGGTGCTGAAGCGCCTGCGGCCGAACCTGGTGTACGACGAGGCCGGCTCCAAGGCGGGCCTCGAGGAGCGCCGGGACGAGCTCTTGGCCCGCGTGCAGTCCATCGCCAAAAACGACACCCTGGTGCCCCGGGGCGGCCTCATCAACCTGGACAAGCTCGCCCAGCTCCGCGAGGAGGAGCGCGTTTACCGCCAGTCGCAGGGCTGGCGCCTGCCGATCCTCCGCTTCATCGGCAACTTCCTGCTGTTCGCCGCCATTTCCCTCGCCGCCGTCATCTATTTCAAGGCGGCCGAGCGCAACCGGCCCGGATCGCTCCGGCGCTTTTTCGCCACCCTCGGGCTGTGCATGCTGCCGGTGCTGGTCGGCTACGCCCTCATCTATCTCGGCATGCCCGGCACCATGCTCCCGATCGGCATCGCCGTCGGCATCACCGCCTTCGGCATGAACAACTGGACCGCCATTTTCCTCGCCGCCATGACCTCGGTCTGCGGGCTTATCCTCTACGAGGGCAGGCCGGACCTGATGATCGGCTACCTGGCGGCCAGCCTCTTTTACATCCACACCGCCGCCCGCAGCCGCTGGCGGGTGTCGCTCCTCCTGATGTCGTTCCTTTCCGGCCTGATCGGCGCGTTCTCCTTCATCGCCTGGAATTTCGCCCGGGGCGACTTGCAGAACATATTCACCGTCATTTCGAGCTGGTCGCAGGCGCTGGACGACACCTGGGGGCCGCTCCTCGCCGCCGCCGGGCTGGTGGTCAACTGGCTGGTCTGCGGGTTCATCGTCCTTATTCTGCTGCCGGCGATCGAGTGGTTTTTCGGCATCACCACCCGCATCCACATGCAGGACCTGTCGTCGCAGGAGCACCCCCTGTTGCGCCGCCTGATTATCGAGGCGCCCGGCACCTACCACCATTCCTCCATCGTCAGCACGCTGGCCGAGGCCGGCGCGGCGGCGGTGGGGGCGGACACCTTGCGGGCGAGAATCGGCGGGCTGTTCCACGACGTCGGAAAGCTTTTGAAGCCGGAATATTTCACCGAAAACGAGTTCGGCATCAGCCGCCACCAGAACATGAATCCGAACATGAGCGCCCTCCTCATCATCAACCACGTCCGGGACGGCGCCGAAATGGCCCGCACCTTCGGCCTGCCCAGTATCGTCATCGACATGATTCTGCAGCACCACGGCGATTCGCTGATGAAGTTCTTCTATCACAAGGCGTCCCTGCAGGCGCCGCCCGGCGCGGTCATTGCCAGGGAGCCCTTCCTCTACCCGGGTCCGAAGCCGCAGACCAAGGAGGCGGGCATCCTCATGATCGCCGACTCCGTCGAGGCCGCCGTCCGCAGCCTCGACACGCCGTCGCCGAAGCATTTGCGGGAGCTTATGTCGAGGCTGATCCGGGACCGTTTGGTCGAGGGCCAGTTCGAGGATTCCGGCCTGTCCATGCGCGAACTCGGCCAGGTCGAGCTGGTGCTGTACCGCATGCTGGTCAGCATGTACCACACCCGGGTCAAGTATCCCGGGCAGTCCGCCGAAAAGGCGGGGAGGAAACGGTGAACAGGCAGACGCCCCATTCCGGCGGGCCGCTGCTCGTCGTGACAGTGAACGATTGCTCGTCCGGCGCGCCGGTCGACGCGGCGCTTTTGTCCCGCCTTCTCGATTTCGCCTACCGGCAGAGGCGGAAAAAGCCGGCCTGCCTCGATCTGCTGATCGCCGGCGACGCCGAGATGACGAAAATGAACCGCCGCCACCTCGGCAAGGACGAGCCGACCGACGTGCTCGCCTTCGAGGACGGCGACGACGAGGACGGCCGCGTGCGCCTCGGCGACATCGCCATCGGCTGGGAGACGGCGAAGCGGGAGGCGGAGGAGCGGGGCGTCGATTTCGGCCTCGAACTCGCCTTCTACGCCGTCCACGGCCTTTTGCACCTCCTGGGCATGGACGATGAATCGGACGACGACCGGGCGGAAATGCACCGGATGCAGGCGAAGGCGATGAAAGA
>JAVBRW010000453.1:0-6972 GCA_031547475.1 Planctomycetota bacterium | reverse complement strand
CGTGGTCGCGGGGAACGGCGGGTAGTGAGGCCTCCCAAGGCACCCCGGGGATTATCTTGACCGGAGATCCCCAACCCAGGGCTCCCATAAAGGAGCCCACCCGACCCTTCGGGCCCCGGGCAGGATCCGCCGGGGCTTCCGGACCTTTTCTTTGGAAAGGAACGAGGATGTTCATTGGATTTGGTTTTTTTGGGCGTACATTGCCGATTGCGAAAAACCGCGCCGCCCGCATAATGGGGGAACCATTCCCCACTTTTCCGGAAGGCACGGCATGAATGACAGGACAGCGTTGCGGACAAGGGAGATCACTCCCTTCATCGTTATGGAAATTCTCGAGCGGGCCAAGCAGTTGGAGGCGCAGGGCAGGGACATTATCCAGTTGCAAATCGGCGAGCCCGATTTCGAAACGCCGGCGGTGATCAAGGAAGCGCACGACAAGGCGCTGCGCGACGGGCATACCCATTACACGCCGTCCCTGGGCGATCCGGAATTGAAGGAAGCGTTGTCCGCCTATTATAAAAAACGCTACAAGGTCGATGTCGCGCCGGAGCGGTTTTTCATCTGTCCCGGTTCGTCCATCGGGTTGACCATGGCGTTCGGCGCCATTCTGAATCCGGGCGACGAGGTCATCATGTCCGACCCGCATTATCCGTGCTACGACAACATGGTCAGTTTTTTCGACGGCGTGCCGAAGTGCGTGACGGTCCGCGAGGACGAAGGGTTTTTGTACCGGCCGGAAGACATCCGCGCCAGCCTGACGCCGGCGGTCAAGGCGATTGTCATCAATTCGCCCGCCAATCCGACCGGCACCATTCTTGACGAAAAGCGGCTCGGGGAAATCGCCGCCCTCGATCGCCTGATTGTTTCGGACGAGATTTACCACGGCCTTACATACGGCGACGAACCGGAACATAGCATTCTCGAATACACGGACAACGCCATCGTCATCAATGGATTCTCGAAACTTTTCGCCATGACCGGCTGGCGGCTCGGGTACGCGATTTTGCCGCCCGATTTGGTCAGAACGATGGTGGTGCTGACCCAGAACTTCCTCATCTCCACCACCGCCGCCGTCCAGAAGGCGGGCGTGTGCGCGTTGGAAAAAGCCTGGCCCGATGTCGAGCGCATGCGCCAGACCTATGATCGCCGCCGCCGCGTTCTGCTGGCCGGGCTGAACCGGCTGGGGCTGCGGGTCAAGGTCGAGCCGACCGGCGCCTTTTACATGCTGGCCAACGCCGGCCATTTGTCGCACGACTCCTATGCGCTGGCTTTCGATATTCTGGAAAAGGCCGGGGTCGGCACCGATCCGGGCGTCGATTTCGGTCAGGGGGCGGAAGGCTTTTTGCGCTTTTCCTACGCCAATTCGGAAGCGAAGATCGAGGAAGCATTGGCGCGGCTGGAAAAATATCTGGAAAACCAGTCGTGATTATGATACAAAAGGTAGGGTGTCGGCCATTGGTAAATCGTGCCGGGAATGCGGGTACAAAATTCCAGGATTGCGACGCGGTTTTGTTGTCAAACTTCTTTGTTCGCTACTGTTTACCCATCGGAATAAAATTGCCCGGTTTTGCTGGACTTGGTACGATGTAATCGCTATGTTTGCGCATTCGGAGTAGTGTGAGGGTTATTATGGAAGACAGGTGAAGGAGAATTTCTGTTATGCGCGCATTGATTGCCGAGTTTATTGGAACGTTCTGGCTGGTGATGGGCGGTTGCGGCGCGGCCGTGTTTGCCGCGAAGCACATCGGGTTCCATGGTGTTTCGCTGGCGTTTGGCTTGACTGTTTTGACCATGGCGTTCGCGATTGGCCATATTTCCGGGTGTCATTTGAATCCGGCCGTGTCGTGCGGTTTGGCGGCGGCGGGCCGTTTTCCGAAGGAAAAGTTGATTCCCTACATTATTGCGCAGTGTTTGGGCGCGATTGTGTCGGCGGGCGTCATTTACGTGATTTTGACTTCGAGTTTCGGGACGGGCGCGGTCGGCGGTTTCGCGGCGAACGGCTATGACGCTTTGTCGCCGGACAAGTATTCGATGGTTTCCGCTTTCCTTACCGAGGTGGTGATGACGTTCATGTTTTTGTTCGTCATTATCGGCTCGACCGATTCGCGCGCGCCGGCCGGTTTCGCGCCGATCGCGATTGGTTTGTGCCTGACCCTGATTCACCTGATCAGCATTCCGATCACCAACACCTCGGTCAATCCGGCCCGCAGCTTGAGCCAGGCGTTGTTTGCCGGCACCCAGTACATGGGGCAGTTGTGGTTGTTCTGGGTTGCTCCGATTGTCGGCGCCGTGCTGGCCGGCCTGGTGTACAAACAGATTTTCGAAAAGAAGTAAAAATTCGTGGCATGGCGTAGCCGTACAAGCGTTGAACAAAGTGAAAATAGGTCCAGCGGAATCGCTGGCCGCGGGGGTTTGGGGGGCGCGGTTAGCCCCCCATATTTAATTAATTCAATGCCCGCGCGGAAAAGAATCGGTGGAGCATTCGAAAAAAGCGGTGCGACAAGGAAACCGCGCGGGCTTCCTCTCAAGCGAACGAGAGCGAAGCGACTCGTGAGCGGTGGGACGCGAAGCGTCGCGCTGCGGAAAAGTATCGACGAATTTTCAATCCCCGCGAATATACGGGTCGGTCGAGAACGGCCGTTTCGGCGCAGTGGACCGCGAAGGCGTTTCCCGGATTTCCAACCCGGTCGATTCGCCCAATGTCGGCGGCACCGCGCCCGGCGGAACGATCACGACCGGCGCGGCCGGGGCGGGCGCCGGCGGTGTGGCCGGACGCGGTGCCGCCTGGGACGGCAGCGGCGGCCTTGGATCGTTTTCGCTGTACACCGGCCCGACGTAGATATCCTGTTTGGGATAATCCTGCAACACCGGCGCTTCTTCCGTCGGCGCCGCAAACGCATCGGCAACCGGCTCCCCGCTGTATCCGGCGCCGTAAGCGTGCGTATCCGAAGAATACGCGTCCGCCTGGCTGGCCGCCGGGGTCGGTGTCGCAGTGGCTTGCGCCCGTTCTTCCGCCGGCGCCGAAGGAATATCCGCATCGGCCTGGACCGTGTCGGCGGAGGCGGTCGACGACAATGCTGCCGGCGGCGGCGGAGCCATCGAGCCGGTCACGGCGGGCCGGAGCGTTTCCGCGTCCGCCGGCGTTTCGATTGTCCGCCCGTTGCCGGCCATTTCGCCCGACGGACGGACGAAATATTTGTCCACCGGCAATTCGCGTTCCGCCTCCTTCGTTTCCGCCCCGGCTTTCGCTTCCTTGTCCGTTGCCTCGGCTTTCGCCGCCTCCGCTTCGGCCAAATCGGCCTGCTTTTCCATATCGGTCAGCATTTCGGCCAATTCCGCCGCTTTTTTCGCATCGTATCTGCGCAGCATGCCGATGGTAATCCACGCTTCGGACAACTCGCCCTGTCCCATCTGGATGCCGGCCAAAAACGCCAGATCCAGCGCCAGCTTGGCTGTATCGACCGCTTCCGACCGCTCGATCAAACGCGGCGGCTCGTCGCCGGGCGAAATGCCGACAATCGTCGGCTCTTGCGCCGGTTCCGGTTCCGCTTTCGGCTCCGCCAAGGCCGCCCCGCCCGCTGCCGCATCGGGAAGTTTCGTTTTGGGGGCGACAAGCGCTTCGAACAGGTTGTCCTCTGTCGCCGCGCTTCTGCCCGGCACTTGCGGCCCGGCGGAGCGCGAAGACGGAGCCGGCGCCATGGCCGCCGGCGGGCGCAGGGACTGCCCCGAATCCATTGGCGCGGCCATGGCGGGCGAACGGGGCGGTACCGGCGCGGGTGCGGGCACCGGCGGAAGCGCGGGCGCAGACGCAGCCGACGAAAAATCGGCGATTGCCCGCTCCCGAATGGGGACGGCCGGCGAAACTGCCGACGGAGCGGCCGGTGGCGCAACCGGCGGAAGGCCGGGTGACGACTGAACGGGCGTTTCCAGCGTTTCCGCTTCGGTCGATGCCGGTGGAACGGCCTGCTGAGCGATCGGGGGAAGGGCCGGCTGCGGCGGAACAGGTTTTTCCAGCGCTTCCGCCTCGCTCAACGCCGGCGGAGCGAGTTGGGCGGGCGGCGCGGCGGCGGCGGTTTTTTTCGGCGCCGAAGCGGGCAGGCGGGGGCGGGCGGCGGCGGCGTTCTCGCTCCCGGCCGCGCCTTTGGCGGCTTCATCCTGCCGGGCGGCGGCGGGTTCCGGCGCCGCCGGCACGGAGATCGCCTGCGCATCCCCCACGGTTGTGGCCGCCGCCGGCTTTTCCCACCGGGGCGACATGTGGATAAGCACGGCGCAGACAAAGACCACCGACGCCGCCACCGTCCAGGCGGGATGGAACAGCCAGCGCTTCCATCCGCCCCGAACTTCGCGCAGCAGCTCCTGCTTGAGATGGTCGAAATCCGGATCGGCCGCCTTGCCCTCGGGCACCGGCGTAGAGGCGGGCTGAGGATTTTCTTCGGCAGGTTTGGGCGCATGGGCCTGGCGGGCCGCTTCCAGCGCCTGGGCGGCCACGCGCCGGGCAAGGCCCTGGGGCGGCGCCGGACGGTCGATCTGGCGGTAGGTTTTGACCACTTCGCGGACGGCGGCGATTTCCTCGCGGCACTGCGGGCAGGCGGCCAAATGCCGCCTCGCTTCCGCCATCTTTTCGGGGGGAAGCTCTTCGTAGAGGTAATCAAGGGGTTCGTCAATGTGTTCCGAAGCCATGCAACCGTCCCCTTACCGCAATCCAAACGCTTCGCGCAATTTCGCCACCGCCAAACGGAACCGGCTTTTGGCCGTTTCCCTGCCGCAATTCATTATCGCGCCGATTTGCTCGAAATCCATGTCCGCCTCCTCCTTCAGGAGGAACGCTTCCCGCTGCGGCTCGGGCAGCTCGGACAGGGCCTGGCGCATCTTCGCCGCCTGCTCGTCCCGGGTCATTTTGTCCAGGGGCGCCGCATTTCCCGGGTCGGCCAGCATTTCGGCCGGATCGCAATCCTCGCCGCCCAAGGTCGGGTGGCGGCGGCGTTTCCGCAGCTCGTCAATCGCCTGGTTGCGGGCAATGCGATACAACCAGGTGGAAAAGGAGGCGCGGCCGTCGAAGGTGGCTGCATTGATCGCCACTTTAATAAATACCTGTTGAAACACGTCCTCGGCCATGTGGGCGTCTTGGGTATAGCGGGCGATGAAGGCGAACAGTTTTTCCTCGTACAAACCGACCAGTTCGGTGAACGCGTCCGCGTCCCCGCCGACATAGCGAGCCAGCAAGCGCTCGGGAGCGCTCTGGTTATCGGTGGTCGGTGTCGGTTCGCCCATGCCGGTTGTCCTATGTACGTGTGAAAATGACTGCGGGGGCAGAAAAATCTCAATACGGAATATTGCAAAACTACTGGCTGATTCGTTCCTCCGGGCTCTCCTGTTCCGCTTCAGGCTCCGCCGCATCCGTTTTCGTCTCTTCCTTTTCCTCCGGAGCCGGTGCCGGTTCAACCTGCGCGATTTCCGTCACCATGCTGAGGAACTCGTTCCGCAAAGGCAGTTCGTCCAGCGAACCGAGGCCGAACTCGGCCAGAAACGCTTCGGTCGTGCCGTACATCAGCGGCTGGCCGACCAGATCCGCCCGCTTGCCCGCCACCTTGACCGAGCCGCGCTCGATGAGGGCGCGCAAAACCGGTCCGCAGCCGACGCCGCGTATTTGCTCGATTTCGCCGCGCGTCACCGGCTGCTTGTAGGCGATGATGGACAAGGTGTCCAGGGCGGCCGGTGTGAGACGGTTGGTGCGTTCTTTTTCCGAAACTTCGCGCTTCGGATAAATGCGCATGATGTGGCTGACGTATTCGGGGCGACTCATTAGCTGGTAGCGGCCGGAAATTTCGGCAATCTCGAAGGCGCGGCCGGTTTCGAGGTAATGCACGTTCAATTCGCCGATAGCCGTTTTGACCGCTTCCTGGCGGGTGCCTTTTCCCACCGCCCGCGCAACCTGGGCCGCTTTCAACGGTTCGCGGGCGGCGAACAGCACCGCCTCCACAACCGATACGAGCGGAAGGGTCGGCAGATCGGCATCCGCCTCGCTCTCATCGCCGTTTTCGTCGGCGGTCGGTTCGGCATCGCCTTCTGCGGATTCGCCGCCGGAGCCGCTTTCTTCCGAGGGCGTATCCGTCGGATTTTCACCGGGTTCGGCGGGAACCGGTTCAGCGCCGTTCCCGCCGGGGACGGGCGCGTCCGGCGCCGGAGGGGAGTCCGCTTCAATTTCTTCTTCTCTATCGTCTTGCATGCGAGTGCGTTGCATCTCCACGAGTTAAAATAAAAACGGGGCGAAGCGCCCTGCCACGGCGTTTCCCCGCGATAATTGATGTACACATCGTATGTGCCCCACCGCCCGTGTCAACTTTTTTCGCTTTGGCGGTTTTCCTGTTGCGTTGGAGGGGCGCGTTGGGTATACCCCAATATTCCGGCGCGCCGGACAAGCGGACGCCCGACCCCTGTTTGAGGAGAGAGAGTAAAATGATCACCATGAAATTCGGCGGCACCAGCGTGGGCACGCCCGACAACATCCGCCAGGTCTGCCAGCTTATCAAAAGCCAAATCGATCGGAAGCCGGTTGTCATCGTTTCCGCCCACAATTCGCCGTCCGTCAGGATGACCGACACCCTGATCGCTTCCGCCAAAGCGGCCAAAAGCGGCAAGCCCGATTCGAGCAAGGTGATCGAGGCGCAGCGCTGGATCGCCGGCGAACTCGGCGTCGACACCGCCGCCACCGGCATCGAGCGCATGCTCGATCGTTTCGACAAGCTGCTCTCCGGCATCGCCATGATCGGCGAACTCACCCCCCGGACCATGGACGTGGTGATGAGTTTCGGCGAACGCATGTCCGCCCGGGTGCTGAACGATGTTCTGCGCCGCGAAGTCGGCGTCAATTCCGAATACCGCTCCTCCATCACCCTCGGCCTCAAGACCGACCATCACTTCGGCGCCGCCAGGCCTGATCCGAGATGCTATCCCGCCGTCGCCAAGCAGATT
>JAVBRW010000277.1:0-4402 GCA_031547475.1 Planctomycetota bacterium | reverse complement strand
TATCCGGAACATTACCCAATAAAGCCGGTTTGGCGATGATCGCCATCCAGGGCGGCGGCGGAGGTAGTGGATACGCAGGCGGCGGCGGTGGCGGCGGCGGAACCCTTGTCCTATACGTCACCCTTCCCGCCAACGCGGCGTACGCCGCTGTAATCGGAGTCGGCGGAGTCGCAGGCAGCGCCATCCAAATGTCCGGCGGCGGTGGCGGGTATACAACGCTGACTCTGGACGGCATCACCTATGGCGCGTCCGGCGGCGGCGGCGGCTCCGGAGGCCTTGGCGGCGGCGGCGGGGGCGCCGGCACGCCCTTCTCGGCGGGATCTTCTCCCGGTGCCGGAGGCGGGGTCGGAGGTGGGGCCGGAGGCGTCCAAGTGGTTGTTGATGTGAGCTATGGTCCCGAGGCCATATTCGGACAGCTCCCCGGATTTCCCGGCGTCGGCTCGACGGGCGGATCCAGCGGGGCGAACGCCGCTGGCGGAAGATCGATGTCTGTTGTGCCCGGTCTTGCCAATGCGGGATCGGGAGGCTCGAGTGGCGCGGCGGGGCAAAAGGGTGCAGTGACTATTATTTACACCTCAAACTAAAGCAAAGCGAGTGCCGATATGATCGCCCCCGCTATCGATTTTCCCTGGCTTCGCAGAATCAAGGTCACGTTCTCCGGGCTGGCCTTGGCGACGGACAGCGTCACCTTTACCGGCGCCGGAAAGACCGTTTCGTACGAATGCGACGGAACCCAACAAAATGTACGGGTTGTTGCAAAGGTGCACAAAGTCATTCAGGGACTCCCTGACGCCACGAATTTGATGCTGTGGAATCTTTCTCCGGATACCAGAAACTACTTTGTGCGGGGAAGAACGAAGGTGCGAATCGAGGCGGGCTGGGATTATGGACCCTTCGCAGGCCTGAGGCAATGCTTCTATGGCTCCTTCGTGAATTCCGTGAGCATGCGGGCGGGACCGGATATCGTGACCAGCATTAATGCCATATCGGCGGTGGACGATCTGGCCCTGACGCCCGTCAATGAAGAGTGGAGCGCCGGGGTGCCGGTGCGGACAATAGTGAATTATTTGGCTTCCCTGCTTGCCGGGGTCGCGTTGGACAATGCGCGAATCAAAGGTTTCGACGACAGGAAGATCGGCCCCGGCGGTTGGTCATGCTGCGGCACCGTCCGCGGCGCCCTCAATGCGCTTTCGTCCGAATTCGGATTTTCCTGGACTATTTGCGACGGGTATTTCCAGGCGGTCGGTGATGAGAAAAGCCTTGGCGGAATTACGGGAGTGCGAGATCCCTATTTGATAGACATCAATCCGGTGTTTACGGGCCCGGGCATGGAGCAAGCGGCAACAGGGCTACGAATCCGCTGCGCCTTTAATGCAACAGTTGACCCGATGTTCCGCGTGTCGGTGGAATCGCAGATAGAGCCTCGTTATAACGGCGGCGGCTACACCGTCCAAACCGTGGATCATGACCTGGGGTGCTTCCCGGGAGACAATTTCATGACCGCGATCAATGCGAAAATAGATGAAGAAAAGGCAAGGGTGGTCAATGGCCTCTAGGATATTCCCATCCGAATCCGAATCGCTCGAGTCCATCATCAGTCAGATGTTGGCGCAGGCGAATTTTAATCTGCCCGGAATCGTGGAGGAGTTCAACTCCGACACCCAGATGGCTAAGGTCATTCCGGCAATTAAGCGAAAAGTTGTCGACGGCAAAAAGATCGAATACGTCAAGATGCCGATTATCCTGAATGTCCCGATAGTTATCCCGTGCGTCCAGATGGCCGGGTTACTGCTCACACTCCCGATTAGAAAAGGAGACGAGGGGACGATATTCTTTTCGGATCGATTCATCGACAACTTTGTCGAGAAAGGCGGATTTCAGCCTCCGGAGTGCTGTGGAGCTGACAACAAGACGACGGAGCCGAGAGCGCACAGCTTGACGGATGCCCAGTTTTTCCCGGGAATCATCACAAAGCCGAATGCCATTCCCAATTGGAATACCGAGGCGATGGAGTTGCGGACAAAGGACGGGAAGAACTACATCCGCCTTGGTCCCGGCGACTACGGGATACGCTTGACCACCGGCGGCGGCTTCGACGCCGGCGGCTCGGACATCCGCATGCAGAACGGGAAAATCTGGTTCTACGGTGCGGAGGAAATCAGCACTCGCACCAGGAAAACCTGGTCGGAGCAGCCGCCGGTCGCCACGGGCGGCGTGCGCGAGCCGACCATGCCGGCTTGAGGATGCGTTATGGCTTGGGATTTCGAGGTAAACCATACGACGGGCGATATGACCGGCGGCATCGTCGCTGGCCAGGATGAAATCGTTCAGCGCGTCCAGACTCGGCTTTACCGTCATCTCGGCGAGTGGTTCGTCAATACCTCGGCAGGATTGCCGTGGTATGCGGGGCCGTCGAATCTCATGGCCGGCCAGTTGACCGATAAGACAGCCATCCTTGGAACGAGAAACTTCCGCTACGCCGACATCTGGATCCGGAACGAGATTGCCGAGACGGCTGGGGTTATCCAGCTTGTGGATTTTAATACGTATTTCGACACTTCGACCCGGGTGTATTCAATCAGGGCGCAAATCGCGACCGAGTACGGTTTGACGTACATCGCAGCCGAAAGGAAATTGACCGCCAGGCCGACAGCGGACTGAGCGCCAGACAAACAGGTATTCCGAACGCAGGAGACTGATCACCTCTTTCGCTTGGCTTCCCGTGGCGGCGCTGCGCCATGGCCAGACGATAGGGGTGATCCATGACCGCAATTGCCACCGCTGGAAGCTTCGACGACGGCTTTGTGCCGCGACAGCTCGCCGATATCCAGATATCGATGAACGAGGATTTGGCGGAAATCGTCGATCCCCGCACCGGCGAGAAGCCGTTCCAGAACGCCACCGACGACACCATTCTCCAGCAGACCGTGGCGGAGTTCGCCGAGGCCACGGCGGCGACCGAGAACGCCGCAGCCATCGCGTTCGCGATGCGCGACCCCCTCACCGCGACCGGCGCCGGCCTGTCCGCTCTGGTGCAGCTGAACGCCATTCTCCGAAAGGCCGGGGCGTCCACCATCATCCCGGTCACCCTCGAGGCCGACCCGGCCACTCTCATCGGGTTGGGTTCACTCATTTCTACGCCGAATGGGGAAATGTCGTTTTCCATAAACGAAAACGTCGTCATCCCGCAAAGCGGCACCGCCCAATCCACCGCCATCTGCACCGTGTTCGGTCCGATCGATCCCGATCCTGGCACGGTTGTCGTCATTCAGACTCCGGTACCCGGATGGAAAAACGTCACGAATGGCGAAACCATCTCGGTCGGCACCGCCGAAGAGACCGATCTTGAACTCCGCCGACGCCAGCAGCAGTCCACCACCAACACAGCCTATCGCCATATCGAGGCCATCCGGGCGGCGGTGTTGAACGTCCCCGGCGTCACTTTCTGCCGCGCCTACCAGAATAGCACTCTCGCCACCGACGCGCGGGGCATCCCGGGAAAGGACGTGGCGGTGGTGGCGGTGGGCGGCGACGACCGGGCGATCGCCGAGGCGATGTTCTACGAATTCGGGATTTCCCAGGTGGGCCACGGCAACCGCACCGAGGTGTTCTACGACGACCAGATGATCGCCTATCCCATCAGTTTTTCGCGGCCGGTTGAGAGAGACATCAACGTCCGCATCATCCTGGAGGTCGTCGTGGACGAAGGTATCCAGGTTTTCCCGTCGAACGGCCCGGAGCTGATCAAGGCGGCTATTCTCGACTTCGCGGTCGCCGGTCATACCCCTTGCGAGCCGCTGGGCAACAGCGGCTTCCCGCCCGGCCAGGACATCATCCGGTCCTACCTCTATTCCCCCATCAACAGCATCGGCGGGGCGCGGGTGGTCTCCATAGAGTTGGGCGTGGACGGGGGAGCCTTGGCCGAGCAGGACATCACGATTGCCTGGGACGAAATCGGCATTTTCGCCGCCGAACGAATCGAGGTGACTTTCACATGAGCGCGGGCATACCGGAAAAATTTAAGATCGATTTCTCCGAATACGACCGCGATCTCGTCGCCAAGGCGTGGTCACGGATGCTGTCGCAGTTTTGGGCCTCGCCCGTTATGAAGGATTTTGTCGAGGCGCTTATCAAGAACGGACCGCAGTGGGCCTACGACGAAATCGTCAAGCAGCAGGAGGCGAACAGCCTCTTCATGGCAGCGGGGGAAAACCTGGAAGCTATCGGCCGCATCGTCGGCCAGCCCCGGATCCCCTACCAGTACGACGATTCGCGCTGGTTCTTCTTCAACCGTCCCGGCCAGGGCTTCAACCAGGCCCCGTGGTATGTGAGCGGCGCGCCCATGACCGGCAACACCCCGGCGGACGACCCGCAGTACCGGCGGATGATTCTGGCCCGGGTC
>JAVBRW010000202.1:0-4631 GCA_031547475.1 Planctomycetota bacterium | reverse complement strand
GATGATTTACTTGCATTGGGGCTTTGGGTTGAAATTGGGCGGTTATCGGCTTGTGGCGCTTAAATACACCGCATATACACCCGCGGCGGGCCGATGCGTTCGCCGCTTCGCCCCGCGATACTTTTGCGATTATTCGCCTTCGTTCTTACGCAACACTTCGACCTGCAGGCGCAAGTATTCCGCTTTGATGGCGCCTATCAGGACTGCGCGGGCGGCCAGCAGATCCCGCTCGTCGTCGGACGAAGTCAACGCCATGCGGTTTTTCAGGCGGGATTTCTGGCTATCCAGCGCTTTTCTCATGCCGTCCACGGGAACGTTCAGCTTCTTGTCCCGCTCGCGATCGACATAGCCGAAGTCATTCTCGCGATATCTGTCGGGATTGCCGATCAGCGTATTGTAATGGCTCATGCCTCTTTCGAAATCCTTCAGCCCTTGCTCGACATTGGTCTTGTCGTTGGGAGTTCGGGCAAGGAGGCGATCGGATTTTTGGTAATCGCTTTCAACATCCAACATGAGAGCAAGATCGCCGGATTTGGCGATCTCCTTGAGCAGAGCTGTTTCCTGTCTGCAGGTCTGGTCGTATTTTTTCTGCGGGCGGGATTGATTGAGCGCGTCCAAGGCGGTAAGGGTTCTTAACGTCATTTGCCCAAGTACCTGCCCCCTTGGGTCCTTGCTCAATCTACGGCTCATCCAGCCAATCCTTTCCAAATGCCTCGTCAGCCAATTTCAGATTAAAACCATTCTCTATAAGATAATCTTTTCCCAGAACCTTTTTCACCCGCATCAGCAAATGCGGAGG
Organism: Planctomycetota bacterium; assembly: GCA_031547475.1. GTDB lineage: Bacteria > Planctomycetota > SZUA-567 > SZUA-567 > SZUA-567 > JAJBSZ01. The sequence goes on along the minus strand of JAVBRW010000202.1, from coordinate 3,832 downwards.
ATATTCTATGCTACGACCAATTGCCAGAGCGCCTTCTATATCGCCCTTGTCATACGCTTCGTCGAATTCATCCATTTTGTCAAAAATTGCGTCATATTGCGTATCGGTGAAGACAGCCGTCATTAAATAACCCTCCAAAAAATACAGCACGATAACAGCAGTATACCATCCTCGCTCTGTCGTTGCAACTCACTCCTCGACCACCGCCGACCCCTCGTACAGCACGCATTTCACCCTCCGCCCGGCGACGGGCGCATAGACGGGGATTTCCCCTTCCGAGCAGCGCGGCGTGGCGGCGGGGCAACGGGTGTGGAAACGGCAGCCGGAGGGCGGATTGTCGGCGCGGGGCACATCGCCGGATAGAATTATGCGTTGTTTCGAATGCTCCGGATCGGGCTCGGGAATGGCGGAGAGAAGCGCTTTGGTGTACGGGTGCAGCGGCTCGTCGAACAGGCTGTCCGCGTCCGCCTCTTCCATCAGGTTGCCGAGGTACATCACGCCGACCCGTTTCGACAAATGCTTGACCACCGCCAGATCGTGGGCGATGAACAGATAGGTCAGGCCCAGCTTTTCCTGCAAATCGCGGAGAAGATTGATGATTTGCGCCTGGATCGACACGTCCAGCGCCGACACCGCCTCGTCCGCCACGATGAATTCCGGGTTGGTGGACAAGGCGCGCGCCAGGCCGACCCGCTGGCGCTGGCCGCCCGAAAACTCGTGCGGATAGCGGTCGAGGTGCTCGCCCGACAAACCGGTGAGGGAAAGAATGTGGGCCGCCTTGTCGCGCCGTTCCGCCGCCGTCATCCGGGGTTCGTGGATAATCATCCCTTCCTCGACGATGGCGCTCACCGTCATGCGCGGATTGAGACTGGAAAAAGGATCCTGGAACACCACCTGCACCCGGCGGCGGAACTGTTTCAACGGTTGCCCGGCCAATTGGGTGACGTCCCGCCCGTCCATGAACACGCCGCCGGCGGTCGGCCGTTCCAAAAGCATCAAGAGGCGCCCGGTCGTGCTTTTGCCGCAGCCCGATTCGCCGACCAGCGAATAGGTCTCGCCCTTGTTCACCGCCAGGTCCAGCCCGTCCACCGCCCGCACCCGCCCGACCTCGCGGCCGAACACGCCGGACCGGATGGGATAATGTTTCGTCAAGCCGCGGCACTCGATGAGGGGAACGCTTTTCGTCATGATCACGGTAGAAATCTTCCTTCAATTCGCACGGTTCAACTGTTCATCGGAAAATGGCACGCGCACAGCCGCCCGCCGCCCTTGTCTTCCAGCGCCGGATCGGTTTGGCGGCACAGGTCTTGCGCGTTCCGGCAGCGCGGCGCGAAGTTGCAGCCTTTCGGGCGCGAGGCAAGGCCGGGCACGACGCCGGGAATGGCGGCGAGCCGGTCGACCTTGCGCTGCAGCCGGGGAATGCTCGCCAGGAGGCCGGCGCTGTAGGGATGCAGCGGACGCGCGTACAAATCCTTCACCGCCGCCGTCTCGACGATGCGGCCGGCGTACATGACGGCGGCCCGGTGGGCCAGCTCGGCGACCAGGCCGAGGTTGTGGGTGATGAACAGCATCGACATGCCGCGTTCGCCCTGGAGGCGCGCCAGAAGCTCCATAATCTGCGCCTGGATGGTGACGTCGAGGGCGGTGGTCGGCTCGTCGCACAGCAGGATTTCCGGATTGCCCAACAGCGCCATCGCGATCATGGCGCGTTGCTTCATGCCGCCCGACAGTTCGTGCGGATAGCGGTTCATCAAGCCGGCCGGGTTCGGCAGGCCGACGTCGGCCATGGCCTGTTCGATGCGGAAGTTGATTTCATCGGGATCGACGGCGCCGTGGGCGAGGGCGGCCTCGGCCAGTTGATCGCCCATGGTGTAGACCGGGTCGAAGCTGGTCATCGGCTCCTGGAAAATCATCGACATGGCGCTGCCCCGGACGCCGCGCATTTCCTTTTCCCGGAGCCCGAACAAATCCCGCCCCGACAAAATCGCCCGGCCGCCGACCAATTTTGCCGGGGGAATGGGCAGGAGGCGCATGAGCGCGAGGCAGGTGACACTTTTGCCGCAGCCGGATTCGCCGACCAGCGCCAGCGTCTCGCCCCGGCCGACGGTGAACGACACCTTGTCCACCGCCAGCGCCTCCTTGTTTTCGGCCAGGCGGAAGGCGACGGACAAATCCTCCACCGCCAGGCGCGGATCATGCCCGGTTTTTCCGTTTTGGGCGGTTGCCATGAGTCAAAAGTTCCTTTCGGAATGGTTGTCGCTTGTGCCGCCATGGCCTTTGCCATATTATTTGTCGAAACGATCGTACATGGATCCCGGGAGACAAGCAAGACATGAGTTCCGACACCAGCGTTCCCGACGACATTCTCGACGCCGTCCGTTTCATCAAGGAAGCGGAGGACCAGACCCTGTTGACCCGAACCGACAAGGACAATCTCAACCGCGCCAAGCTCCGCATCGCGTTTTGGGCCTGCCGGTCGGAAAGCGTCGTTCCCACCCGCGACAATCTGGTATACGTCCTCGGTTCCGACGCGCCGGAAATCATGGGCAATTACGATCGCTATCTCGAGCGCGAAAGCGATCGGCAAAAGGCCGAGGACAAGGCGATCCGGGAACGCGCGGAAAAGCGGAAAAAAGCGAAAAAAGGCGATTCCGGCTTCTGGGAGAACGCGTGATGGACAAGGATCCCGAGGTCATCGGCGCCGAAGCGCTGGCGGAAGGCCGTTTTCTTTCCCTGAAAATCCTGTCCTGGCGCGACGCCCACGGCGTGGAGCGGCGCTGGGAATCGGCGGAACGGGTATCGTTCAGCGGCGCCGTGCTGATTGTCCCGCGCCTGATGCCGTCCCGCCGCCTCTTGTTGATCAAACAGTACCGCCCGCCCGCCCGGCGCTATGTGATTGAATTCCCGGCCGGCCTGATCAATCCGGGCGAAAGCCCCGAAAGCGCCGCCGTCCGCGAGTTGCGGGAAGAAACCGGCTTTGTCGCCGACAAGGTTGTCGTCCATCCGCCCGCCTACACGTCTCCCGGCATGACGGACGAAAGCGTCAACATGGTGGCGGCGGACATCGACGAGCGGAAGCCGGAAAACATGCAACCGGTCACCGAGTTCGATCCGTCCGAGATGATCGAAACCATCCTCGTGCCGCAGGACGATTTGCCCGCCTTTTACCGAAGCGAATCGGCGAAAGGGGTGTTGTTCGACGCCAAATTGGCCGGGTATATTTTAGGGTTGGAGGGATAGAGTTCGGAGCATCGGCAGTCCGGAGAGAAGACGATCCAGTGTTGCCAGGCGGCAATTCAACTTCATAATCGAGAATGATCATGGCGTTTCGCCCCATTCTTCGTGAAACGGCCCAATGATTTTCCCCAATATTTTCCCTTTGCGATAAAGGGCGGGGTTCACAAATCCCTGAGGGATTCGTTCCCAGATTTTTCATTGATGCCTTGAACTCATACAGGGTATGCCCGACGTCAACCACGAGGACATCGAATTTCGCTCGCAATGTTTGAAGAGTGATGCCGCTCGAGATGAAAATCTTCGCTCCTTGCGCGATGCGCCTTCGGGCAACATTCTCGACTTCCTCGTCGGTGTAGACTTCGGCGTACACGGGAAAGGCTACGCCCTTGCGCTAGAGACCCTGAAGCCTGTAATCAGGCCTATTGCCGATCTCAAGGCAGGCGTTCTTTATATCGAATGCGTCCACTTCCTTCATCCGGAAAGTCATGGCAGCTTCCTCTTGTTCAACTCCTTAATAAACATGGATACGTCGGCCATTTCAGCCCATCCAAAAGTCCCCGCTATCCTCTTCCCGAAAGCATTGCCGCCAGGGCGG
>JAVBRW010000137.1:0-3409 GCA_031547475.1 Planctomycetota bacterium | reverse complement strand
CATCCGGCTGTTGGTGCCGTAGGCGCCGACGATGCAGACGGTGAAAATGAGCGGCAGCAGCAGCGATTTCGGGATATCCAGGACCTTGATGAACACCCGGTTGCAGACCAGCATCTGCGCCAGCATCATGAAGTGCGCCAGGATGAGGGCGGCGAAAATGCTGTAGACCAGATCGGTCTGGGTGCGGAACATCAGGGGGCCGGGCGAAATGCCGTGAATCATCAGGCCGCCGATCAGCATGGCCGTCACCGTGTCGCCGGGAATCCCCAGCGACAGCAAAGGCACCATGGCGCCGCCGATCGACGCGTTGTTGGCCGTCTCCGAGGCGACGATGCCGTCGACAATGCCGGTGCCGAACTTTTCCGGATGGCGCGACTGTTTCTGGGCGACCGTGTAGGAAATGAGGTTGGACACGCCGCCGCCGACGCCCGGCATGATGCCGATGACGGTGCCGATAACACAGGAGCGGAGGAAATTGAACCATTGGCCCAACATCTCGGCCAATGTCAGGTTCTTGTCGCCCAGATCGACCGCCACGACCTTGGCCGCGTCGACGTTCTTGAGGTTGTCGGCGGCGGCGAATATCTCGGAAATGGCGAATATGCCGATCAGGGTCGGGAGTAGGGCGAAACCGGCCTCGAGCGGCTTGAATCCCAGCGTGAATCGCGGAAGCCCGTCGATGGGCGCCGATCCGACGAACGACACGGTCAGGCCCAGGAGCCCGCACAGCAGGCCCTTGGCCAGCGATTTTCCCGAAAGCCCGGCGATCATGGTCAGGGAAAAGAGTATGACGGAGAAATAATCGAACGGGGTAAAGCCGATGGCGATTTTGGCCAGCGGCGGCGATATGAAAAACAGCACCAGCAGGCTGAACATGCCGCCAAGGAAGGAAAACCACACGCCCGCCGACATGGCTTTCTTGGCCTCGCCCCGCGCGGCCATCGGATGTCCGTCGAAGCAGGTGGCGATGGAGGCCGGGGTGCCGGGGATTTTCAGCAGGATAGCCGAGATGAGGCCGCCCGAAATGCCGCCGATATAGAGCGACAGCAACAGGCACATCGACTGGGTCGGGTCCATCCCGAACGTGATCGGCAGGCACAGCGCCACCGCCATGGTGGCGGTGAGGCCGGGCGCCGAACCGAAGATGATGCCGATGAAGGTGCCTATCAACATCATAATCATGATTTCAAGAGTGAGGATGGTCTGGAAGCCGTGCGCGAAATTGGCTAGCATGGAAAAGCCCCCCTAACCCAAAATGCCGGAAGGCAGCATGATATAGATCATGCGGGTGAAGACCAGATAAATGCCGGCCGAGAACACGGCGGCGATGGCGGCGCCGAAAAGCATCCTGCGCTTGTCGAAGCCGGACAGAATGCCGATTTGCCCGACGATATAGGCGAAGGTGTCCAGGATGAAGCCGAGCTTCGGCAAGAGAAGAATGTAGAAAAACACCAGAGCCATGGTCATGAGAAATCCGCGCGTCACCGGCATCGGGCCCCGCTCCGGCGCTTCCCGCAGCTTGACGAACCCGCCGTGGATGACGACCAGGCTGATGCAGGCCATAAGGACGGCGGCGACCCGGGGCAGGAATTTCACCCCGAAGGCGGCATCGGAAAACGATCGGATACTGTAGCTTCCCGCGTACAGGGCGATGGCCAGGAACAGGAAAAAGTTCCCGGAAATGATGTCCATGTATTTTCGCACGTTCGCTCCCTTCTCCGTCTCCCGACACGCTCCTTCATTCAGCGCAGGCCGCGCTGCAGCAGCAGTTCCCGGTTCTTGAGCACATTCGAATCGGGGCCGAATGCCGCCCGCTCCCTTTCGGTCATGCCCGCCAGCTCGCCATTCCGTATCCAGTTCCGCTCCTCGCCGTACAGGCTCGCCTTGAGGCGCTCCTCCAATTCCTTCACCGCCGGCGCGTAGTCGGGATGGGCGTGGACGTCGGTCAATTCCCGCGGATCGTTCCGGAGATCGAAAACCTGGCGCACATTGTTCACCGGGCAATAGATTAGCTTGTAGTCGGACCAGCGGATCATGCGGCTGGCCCTGGCGTCCTTCCACAGTTCGCCGTAGATTTGGTCCTTTTCCGCCCCCGCCCCGGCGGTGAGGGAAATGCCGTTGACCGAGGCGGGAATTTCTATCCCCGCCATATCCAGGAGGGTCGGCATGATGTCCCTGAGTTCGGTCAGCCGATCATCCGTCACGCCGATGCCAAATTCGCGGCAGCCCACCGGCGGCACCAGCAGGAACGGGATTTTGCAGGAATCCTCGTAGAACATGTTTTTGCCCCACAGGCGGTGGTTCCCCAGCATGTCGCCGTGATCGCAGGTGAAGACGATGGCGGTGTTGTCCAGAAGCCCTTCCTCGCGGATGGTGCCGATGACGGTGCGTATCTGGTGATCGATATGGGTGCACAGGGCATAGAAGGCGCGCCGGGCGGCGGCGGTGCGCCTGTCCTCGTTCATGAAATCGTACATCCGCCGGTAATAGCGGCAGACGGACGGCAGTTCCGCGCCGTCGACCCAGTCGCCGCAATGGGCTTTTTCGAATTCGTGCCCGTCGTAGAGATCGAGGTATTCGGCCAGCGGCGCCAGGGGCGGATGCGGATGGTTGTAGGAAAGGAACCAGAACGCGGGCCGGGTCGGGTCCTTCCGCTTGATTGTCTCGCACATTTCCCTGGTTATCCAGGTGGTGGGATGGGCGTCCTCCGGCAGGTGCCACGGGCGGTGAAGGTAGTTGTTGTTGCACATGCCGTGCATGTATTCGAGCCCGCCGTGGCCTTCCCGCGCCAGGAAGCGCTCGTAATCGTCCTGGCGCATGCCTTTCTTGTGCCTGCCCTCCTCGTGGAGGATGACGTCGTCGAAGCCGATGCGGGCGCGCTGGGGATAGACGTGAAGCTTGCCCACCGCGTAGGTCTGGTAACCCGCCCGGGAAAAGCAGCCGGCCAGGTTCGGGATGTCCGGCATGGGGTTGGACTCGTCGAAACACTTGTCGCCGTGGATGCGGGCGTCGACGCCGGTCATGAATTCGCGCCGGGCCGGAATGCAAACCGGGGTGGAGCTGTAGCAGTTGGTGAACCGGACGCCGCTCGACGCCAGCTCGTCCAGCGTCGGCGTGAGGATGTCCGGGTGGCCGGCGCAGCCCATCAGGCTGGCGGCCCATTGATCGACCATAATGCAGAGAACGTTCATGCGTTGGCTCGCGTCGGCCATACAGGGGCCTTTCGGGAAGGTGAATAAGGGAGGGATCGGGGGTATTAAAAATTTAAGATGTAGATTTATGATTTCACATGGGAATAAATCTTGAATCTACAATCCTATTGATTCCGATATCGTAAATATTACTCCGGGTTTCAGGCGTAACGATTGTCTACACCGAATTATCCCGGCACAAGATCCCGTTTTTCGCC